>JBBQMM010000307.1:0-5570 GCA_038328935.1 Burkholderiales bacterium | reverse complement strand
GGTGGCCGCAGGTGTTTGCACCTTCAGCCGCGTGAAGCTGCCGAAGTACTGCACTTCGCTGAGATGGCCCTCGGCGCGCGCTCCAGCCGACGGCCCCAGCGTGATGCGCTCGGGCCGCAGCATGGCGCAGTCCTGGCCAGTCAAGCGCCGTGCGGCCTCGCCGTCGAGCACGTTGGCTGCACCCACGAACTGCGCCACAAACCGCGTCGTCGGCGTGTCGTAGACCTGTTGCGGCGTGCCCACCTGTTCCAGCCGGCCCTGGTTGAAGACGCCGATGCGGTCGCTCATCGACAGCGCTTCGTGCTGGTCGTGGGTGATGAACAGAAAGGTGATGCCCAGCCGCCGCTGCAAGGTCTTGAGCTCGCTCTGCATCTGCTCGCGCAGCTTCAGGTCCAGGGCGCCCAGCGGCTCGTCGAGCAGCAGCACCTGCGGCTCGCTGATGAGCGCCCGCGCCAGCGCCACGCGTTGCCGCTGGCCGCCCGACAGTTGCGCCGGGCGACGGTTGCCGACACCCGGCAGCTGCACCAGCGCCAGCAGCTGCTCGGCTTTGGCTTCGCGCTCGGCGCGCGGGGCTTTGCGCACCATCAGCGGGTAGGCCACGTTGTCGCGCACGCTCATGTGCGGGAACAGCGCGTAGTCCTGAAACACGGTGTTCACGGGCCGCGCATAGGGCGGCTGCTGCGACACATCCTGGCCGCCGATGAGCACACGCCCGGAGCTTGGCAACGTGAAGCCGCCGATCATGCGCAGCACCGTGGTCTTGCCCGAGCCCGAAGGCCCGAGCAAGGTGAAGAACTCCCCGGCGTCGATGTTGAGGTCGACAGCGTCGACCGCGCGCACGGCCTGCGGCCCCGTGCCGAAAGTGCAGGAGACGCGGTCGAGGCTGACCGCCGCCGTCACCGCCCGCCCAGCACGGCGATGTAGTCAGACACCCACTTGTGGTACGGCACGCAGGCGTTGTTCTGCGACTTGCACTGGGCCACCGGCGTGCGCCAGAACGAGATCTTGTCGAAGTCGTTGAAGCCTTGACGCGCGCAGCCGTCGTCACCCAGCAGCTTGTTGCCCTTGCAGGCCGCCGGCACCGACGGCACGGCACCGAACCAGGCCGACAGGTCGCCCTGGAACTTGGGGCTCAGCGTATGTTCCATCCACAGGTAGGCGCAGTTGGGGTGTTTGGCGTCGATGTGCAGCATGCTGGTGTCGGCCCAGCCGCTGGCGCCTTCCACCGGCACCACGGTGGCCACCGGCTGCTTCTTGCTCTTCAGGATGTTGGACTGGAACTGCCACGAGCCGCTCGCCACCACGCCTTCGTTGGTGAAGTCGTCGATCTGCACGAAGGCGTCGTGCCAGTACTTGCCAACGATCTTGCGCTGGCCGCGCAGCAACTCGAGTGCCGCCTTGTACTGGGTCTCGTTGAGCTCATAGGGGTCGACGATGCCGAGCGCCTTGTTGTGGTGGCGCAGGTACAGCGCCGCATCGGCGATGTGGATGGGGCCGTCGAAAGCCTGCACCCGGCCCTTGTTGCTCTTGCCATCGGGCAGGTTCATTTCCTTGAACACCACATCCCAGCTGGTAGGCGGCTTGTCGCCAAAGACCTTGGTGTTGTACATCAGCACGTTCCAGCCCCAGACATAGGGCACGCCGTAGTGCTGGCCGTTGTCGAAGTGCCAGGGCGCCTTTTGCAGGCGCGGGTCGATGGTCTTGTAGGACGGAATCAGGTTGACGTTGACCGGCTGTATTTTCTTGCCGCGGATCAGGCGCGTGCTGGCGTCACCCGACGCGGTGACGAGGTCGAAGCCGCCTTCGTTCATCAGCGCCACCATCTCGTCGCTGGTGCCCGCGGTCTTGACGTTGACCTTGCAGCCGGTCTTTTTCTCGAATTCGGTCACCCAGTCGAAGTCTTTGTTGGTGGCGCCGCGCTCGATGTAGCCGGCCCAGGCCACGATGTCGAGCTGGCCCTCACCTTTGCCGACCTTTTGTAGGGGCGCTTTCTGTGCCATGACCACCGTGTGGGCGATCAGGGCGGTGGCGGCGATGGCGGCCGGTGCAAACAGACGGGTGATGCGGAACGGGCTGGTCGACATGGATCCTCCGGGCTGGGTTGAAGCTTGACAGCGGAGGATAGGGACCGCCAAGGAGACTGTGTCATTCAATCCGACGGCGCTGGGCTATCTGAAAAAGTGACAGTTCGGGTTAACCCATGCCGGGACGGTGGAGTCTGCAGTCTTGCCCGAGATGTCGTTCTTCGGCATCGTGGGCAAGGCCGAAGACATGAACCACGGCGACCGGCGCCGCGAGGCACACCTCGGCATCGTCAAGGGCGCCAGCGGGCGCGGCATTCGGCTCGCGCCAGGTGGCAGCGGCGCGGGCTTCGATCTGCAGAGCGTGGAAGTTCTCTCGCAGGCTGCTGGCGAGCGGGCTGCGCTTCATGCCCAGGGCGAGCATCCGCTCGTCGATCCAGGCCCGCAGGCGCAGCGCCGACCCCCAAACGCCGCGGCGCGCCGGCAGCAGCATCAAGGCGTCGCCCCCTGCGACATTTGCGACATTTGCGGCACTGTCACCCCATCTCTGCATTCACCCACCCGCCGCGCACATCAGGCAAGAGCGACGCAGCGGGGCCGGGCGCGCCGCGCCATCACTGCTGCTCGATCTTCGCGTCCTTGATGGCCTTTTCCCACTTCGCCGCTTCGGCCCTGTTGCGCCGCGCCAGGTCATCGGGCGTGCCGGGGTCGATGGCGAAGCCGTTGGCCACGAACTTGTCCTGCAGGTCCTTGCTGTTGGCCGCTGCATTGATGGCGGCGTTGAGTCTGGCCACCACTTCAGGCGGCGTGCCGGCAGGCGCAAAAACCGCGAAGTAGGCAATCAGTTCGTAGTCCTTGATGCCCAGCGCTTCGTTTACCGTGGGCAGTTCGGGCACCGCCGCCGCGCGCTGGGTGGATGTGACCGCCAGGCCGCGAATCTTGCCGGCCTTGTGCTGCGGCACCGTGACGCCGAAGTCGGCCGTGAAGATGTTGACCTGGCCGCCGATGAGGTCGGTCATCGCGGCCGGGCCGCTCTTGTAGGGAATGGGGTTGAGCTGGATGCCGGCCATGCTGGACAGCATTTCCGAGGACACCTGCTGCGAGGTGCTGGCATAGGCAAAGCTCAGCTGCCCGGGCTTGCCCTTGGCCAGCGCCACCAGTTCCTTCAGCGTCTTGGCCGGCACGTCGTTGTTCACCGCCACCATCAGCGGCACCGAGCCCAGAAAACCCACGGGCGTGAACGCCGTGTCCTGGTCATAGGGCAGCTTCTTCATCAGGAACTTCAGTGCCGCGTTGGTGCTGTTGGTGCCGACGAGGATGGTGTAGCCGTCGGCCGGCGCCTTGGCCACGATGTCGGCACCCAGCATGCCGTTCACACCGGGCCTGTTCTCGATGACGATGGTCTGGCCCAGCGTGACCGCCATCTTCTCGGCAAAGGCACGGCCGATCTGGTCGGTGGCGCTGCCGGGGGCAAAAGGCACCACGGCTCGGATGGGCTTGCTGGGGAACGGCTGCGCGCTGGCGAACGCGCTGGCGAGCATCAGAGTGGCGAACAGCGGGGCCAGGCGGGTGGTGGTTGCGGGCATGATGGTGGGCTCCAAAAGGTAGGCGGGTGCGGGCCGAAGTCTAGGTGCGAAACACGCGCAGACCCGCCGTCAGCGCTGCAGGGAAAACCTGTACAGCAGTCGCTCGGCTTCCGGCGCTGCCCGCTTGCTGTCCGCTGGCTGTCCGCTTGCTGTCCGCTTTGCTGCCCACTTGCTGTCCGCTGGCTGTCCGCTTTGCTGCCCGCTTGCTGCCCGCTTGCTGCCCGCTTGCTGCCGGCTTCGCACTCCGCCTTGCTGTCCGCTTCGCAATCCGCTTTGCAATCCGCTTGCAGCCAGATTTGCCTCAGGCCGCCCCCAGCCGCCACAACGAAGTGACTTCGGACGAGCGCGCCGCATGCAGCGGGTCGCTGGCATCGGCCGCCTTGCGGTGGGTGGGCCAGGTATCGATGCGGCCCAGCACCTGCAGGCCTGCTGCGGCCACCGCATCCAGCAACTGCTGGCGTGTGCGCAGACCCAGGCGCTCGGCCAGATCGGACAAGATCAGCCAACCCTCGCCACCGGGCGTCAGATGGGCGCCCAGGCCATTCAGAAACCCCAGCAGCATGCGGCCGCCCTCGTCGTACACCGCGCGCTCCAGCTTTGATCCCGGCCGCAGCGGCAGCCAGGGCGGGTTGCACACCACCAAGGCCGCGCGGCCTTCAGGGTACAGGTCGGCCTGCAGCAAGTGCACCTGTTGCTGCAGGCCCAGCCGCTGCAGGTTGTCCTGCGCACAGGCCAGGGCCCGCGGGTCGATTTCGGTGGCCACCACCTGGGCCACCCCGCGACGCGCCAGCACGGCGGCCAGCACTCCCGTGCCGGTGCCGATGTCGTACACCGCGCTGCCTGACTGCACCGCAGCGGGCAACGGCGCCTGCGCCACCATGTCCACGTACTCACCCCGCACAGGAGAGAAGACACCGTAGTGCGGGTGAATGCGGTTGTCGGGCGCCGGGCCCAGTGCCGGCAGCGGCACGCCTTTCTTGCGCCACTCGAAAGCGCTGACGATGCCCAACAGGTCGCGCAGCGGCGTCACGCTATGCGCCACCATGCCGTCTTCAGCCACACGGCCACCCGTGTCCGCAAGGCCCCAGGCCTGCTCGCAGGCCAGCCGCAGATCGGGCGCCCGACGCAGTGCGATGCGGTAGTCGGCCTGCAGCGGTATCAACAGCATCGACAACACGCGCGCACGCTGGCCCTGCGCCTGCCGGTGGCGGTAGAAGGCGGCTGCGGGGTCAACGGGTGCCGCCGCAGTCTGGTGCCTGGGGGCGTCCTGTCGGCGCGGCGGCCGGTCGACGCGGCGCATCAGCGCCTGCAGCAAGTGGCGCGCGTTGTTGAAGTCGCCTTGCCACAGCAGGCCGGTGCCTTCGCAAGCATGCTGGTAGGCCGTGTTCGCCGCCAGCGTGTCGTCGGCCACCACCACCCGGGGCGGGGGCGGCGAGCCCCGTTCGGAGCGCCACCGCGCATGCTGGCTGCTGGTGCCTTGCTGCCAGGCCAGGACAGGGACGGGCTCGACTGCGGCGGGGGGCGTCGCTGCTGCGACTGCGGCGGGGGGCGCCGCTGCTGCTTCATCAACAGCCGTGGTGCGGCCGCTGACGGGACGGGGGGCGGGGCTCTCGGCTGACATGCCCCGAGGGTAACGCGGAGGCCGACCGCACGACAGACCGCACCACAGCACACAGCCTGCAGCACGGGCACCTGTTGCGCGTCGAACTCGTAAACGGACTACTCGACCTCGCCGCCGAACTTCACGATCAGGTTGTCGATGTACTCCTCCACCAGCTTGTCGAATTCGCTCCTCACCACCGGCACCACCACCATCTTCATCAGGCCCGGCAGCGGCACGTCCACGGTGCCGTTGATCTTCAGCTCGAGCGCGGTGCCTCTCTTCTGCTCGGTGATCTTCCAGCTGCCCCCCACCAGCGCATTGCCCTGCCCTTTCACCGGCGTCCACACCACCGAACCCTTG
>JBBQMM010000306.1:0-5583 GCA_038328935.1 Burkholderiales bacterium | reverse complement strand
TTGAGGTCAGCGGGGGCTTCAAGCCAACCAGCGCTGCAACGTGGCGGCCACTTCAGGGCTGCTGAGCAGCGCAAGGTGATTCGTCTGCAGCAGCTGCAGCTGGCGCCCGGGCTCGAAATTCAGGCACCGCGCCGCATCGGCATGGCGCCCCAGGGCGCTGCCCAGCGGCACCAGGCCGTCGCCCAGCAGGCGGTCTTTCAAGTCCCGTTCACGGCTGCCGGTGGTGCCGGCAACTGCATAACAACGCGGCTGGGTGGGCAGTGGCACATGCACGGGCAGCGTGTTGGGCGGCCCACCCAGCAGGTTGCCGTGGCGCAGGTCGGTGATGCCGGCGCTGCGCATGCCGCCCAGGCGCGCCAGCGGCGCCGCGTAGGGCGCGGCGCCCAGAGTCAGGTCCACCCAGTGGCCGGCTCGTTCCAGCGGCGCACCCATGTGCGGCGTGCCCAGGAACACCGCGTCGTCCACCTCGTGCACCCAGGCCTGGTGGTTGACGGCACCCTGGTGCAGCGCGCTGCGCACCACCAGCCCGCCCATGCTGTGACCCAGCAGCACCACGCGCTCCAGCGGCTGCGGCCACGCCGCCAGCAGGGCCTGCATCTGCAGCGCAAAGGCCGCTCCGTTGGCCTGGATGGACAGGCCGCTGTTGTAGTGCAGATAGAGCGGCGTGTAGCCCGCCGCTTTGGCCAATGCGGCGCCGTGGTCGTGGCCGTTGCGCAGCCAATGGTGGTTGTTCATGCACAAGCCGTGCAGCAGCACCAGCACGCGCCCGCTGGCTGCTGGCAGCGCGGCGCCCAGCGCTGCTGGCTGCAGCAGCAGGGCCTGGCCCCGGTGGCGCAAGGTCATGGGCGTGGCGAGCGGGTTGGCGGTGGCGGCCAGGTGGTCGCCGAGCACGCCGTTCAACACCGCCAGCACGGCATCGCGCTCGCTGGATGAGCCGCCGCCTGGGCCGTCATGGGCGACCGTCAGCATCGGGGTCAGCGTGGCGAGCACGCCGTCCAGGCTGCCACCCACCAGGCGCGTCACGCCACGGACGGACTTGTAGACGAGTCCGGACAGGCCCCTGGTCTGCTCGCCGCCGCGCAATCCCGGCGGGCTCGCGATGCGGGCGTGCATGGCCTCCACCAACGCTGCCAGCGCCAGCGTGGCGTCGGTGGCCAGGCGCGTGGCGCCGCGCAGGTCGTGCAGGTGGCGTTGCTGCAGCGGCTTGCGTACGGTCGGGGGTAGCGTTGGCGAGGGCAGGGCCGTGTTCTCGTTCATTTTTCCAGTTTAGGAGCGTCGACCTCGTGCATTTAAACTGCGCTCCCTACTGGTGAAAGCGCGGGCCATGAAGAACAAGACGCAAGCCGAGGCCCCGTCGCGTCGCCGCGGCAGGGCCGCAGGGCCCGCACACGACGAGGGCAAGGTGACGCTGGAAATGGTGGCGCAGGCTGCCGGCGTCTCTCCCAGCACGGTGTCGCGCATCCTGAACGGCACGGCAGTCGTCAGCGACGACAAGCGCCAGGCCGTGGAGCAAGCCATCGCCACGCTGGGCTTTGTGCCCAACCCCGTGGCGCGTGGCCTGGCGGGTGGGCGCACGCTGAGCGTGGGCGTCGTCACGCAAACCATCGACAGCCCGTTTTTTGGCGGCGCGCTGCGTGGTGTTGAAGGTGAACTCAGCGCTGCCGGCTACAGCCCGCTGTTTGTCAGCGGCCACTGGAATGTGGCGCAGGAAGCACGCTGCATCGACGTGCTGCGGGCGCGCCGCGTGGACGGCATCATCGTGCTGGACGGCCGCCTGGCCGACGCCGCGCTGACCGCGCTGGCGGCCAGCCTGCCGGTGGTGGTGACGGGCCGCACGCTGAAGGCGCCGGGCGTGTTTTCGCTCAGCTTTGACAACTTCGAAGGGGCCCGGTTGGCCACGCACCACCTGCTGCAGCGCGGCCACCGCCGCATCGCCTTCATCACCGGTGACAGCCGCCACCCCGACGCCAAGGAACGCCTGCGCGGCTACCGTGCTGCCATGCAGGCGGCGGGCCAGACGTTGGACCCGGCGCTGGTGGTGCCCGGCCAATACACCGAAGACAGCGGCCGCCTGGCGGTGGAACGTCTGCTGGACGGCAGCGTGGACTTCAGTGCCATCTTTGCCGCCAATGACCAGATGGCCTTGGGCGCGTCGCTGGGTCTGCACCGGCGCAGCTTGCAAGTGCCCAAGGACGTGTCTCTGGTGGGCTTTGACGATGTGGCCGCGGCCACGTTTTCAATCCCGCCGTTGAGCACCGTGCACCACCCGGTGCACGAACTGGGGCAGATCGCGGCGCGCGCCATGCTGCAGCTACTGGCTGGCGAAACACCCGCCCTGCAGCTGCCAGCCCCGCGCTTCATCGTTCGCGAATCCACGCGCGACAAGAGTTGAAGCCGGCGCGCAGTTGCTGCGCGCACCACACCCTGGCACATACCCTTGATTGACAGCGGTGGATGCACTCCTTAAAGTGTGAAAGCGCTTTCAAAAAGCTTCCGGGAGCGGGGGGGTGAGCAACCCATGCCAGCGTTTCTGCCCACGCAGTGAACAGGGTCAGCTTCCCTCTTGAACCTGCGCGAAGGCTCATTGACCCGCGCTGAACCCCCCATGCCCACGGACCACCCCCACTCCACCACGCGCCGGCAGGCTGCGCAAGGCTTGGCGGTCTGGCCGCTGCAGCGGCCGGGACTCGGCAGCCCATCGCCGGCCTCACCGCCGGTGCCGTCAAGTAAACCTGTTGCCCACCTTTCTTCGCCATGCATCCACCACTGTCTCCTGAAGTCGCTGCCGCCTTTCCCGAAGAATTTGTCTGGGGCGTGGCCACCAGTTCTTTCCAGATCGAGGGCGCCGCGCGGGCTGACGGCAAGGGCCCGTCGATCTGGGACGACTTCTGCCGCGTGCCCGGCGCCATCGCCGATGCCAGCAACGGCGACATCGCCTGCGACCACTACCACCGCTGGGCGTCCGACCTCGACCTCCTCGCGTCGCTGGGGGTCGACGCCTATCGCTTCTCGGTGTCGTGGCCGCGCGTGCAACCGGGCGGGGCCGGGGCCTGCAACGAGCCGGGCCTGGACTTCTACGAGAAGATCGTCGACGGCTTGCTGGCGCGCGGCATCAAGCCCTATCTCACGCTCAACCACTGGGACCTGCCGTCGGCATTGCAGGCCCAGGGCGGCTGGGCGGCGCGCGACACCGTGCATCGCTTCGTCGAATACGCCAGCGCCGTGGCCGCGCGGGTGGGCGACCGTGTGGCCGCCATCACTACCCACAACGAGCCCTGGGTGATCGCCTCGCTGGGCCACGAGACGGGTGTCTTTGCGCCGGGCTTGAAGGACCGCGCGCTGGCCATGCAGGTGTCGCACCACCTGATGCTCAGCCACGGCCTGGCGCTGCAGGCGCTGCGTGCGCAGGGTTGCGCGGCGCGCCTGGGCATCGTGCTCAACCTGTCGCCGATAGGCCCGGCAACCGCCAGCGCCGCAGACGTGGCGGCGGCGCGGCTGGAAGACGGCCGCGCCGTGCGTTGGTACATGGACCCCTTGTTCAAGGGTGCCTACCCGCAGGACGTGGTCGACCACCTGGGCGCGGATGCGCCGCAGGTGCAGGGCGGTGACCTGCGCGATATCGCCACCCCGATGGACTTCCTGGGCATCAACTACTACGCCCGCAGCGTCGTCAGCGCCAGCGGCGCGTGGGATGTAAAGACGAGCGGCCACGCGCTGACCGACATGGGCTGGGAGGTGTACCCCGACGGCCTGACCGAACTGCTGCTGCGGCTGACCCGCGACTGGAAGGTGCCGCCCTTGTATGTGATGGAGAACGGCGCCGCCTTCAAGGACACGCTGAACGAAGGGCAGGTGCAGGACGTCGAGCGCACCGACTACATCGCGCGCCACATCGCCGCGGTCGGCCAGGCGATGCGCCAGGGTGCACCCATGGCCGGCTACATGGTGTGGAGCCTGCTGGACAACTTCGAATGGGCCAGCGGCTACGCCAAGCGTTTCGGCATCGTGCACGTGGACTACGCCACGCAACAGCGCACGCTGAAGGACAGCGCGCTGTGGTACCGCGGGTTTCTGCGCCAGCAGCGGGCGCAGCGCGAACTGCAGTCGCCACTTCCGGTGGAGGTTTGAGGATGGGACAGCTCAGTCTGCGTGGCATCAGGAAGAGCTGCGGCGCGGTCGACGTCATCAAGGGCATCGACCTGGAAGTGCATGAAGGTGAGTTCCTCGTCTTCGTGGGGCCGAGTGGCTGCGGCAAGAGCACGACGCTGCGCAGGATTGCGGGCCTGGAGAGCATCACCGCCGGTGACTTGCTTATCGATGGCCAGCGCGCCAACGACATGGCCCGGATGACCGCGGCGCAGCGATGGTGTTCCAGAGCTGCGCGCTGTTCCCGCACATGACGGTGGCCGAGAACATGGGCTTCGCGCACAAGATGGCCGGCGTCGACAAGCTCGGCCGCGTGAGCGCCAAGGTGGGAGCGGGCCACGACCGCATCGAAGCCGGCCAGGCCGTGGCCTGCTGCCCGACGCCACCTGGACCCTGCGCTTCGGCGCCGACAGCCGGCTGGCGGCCTGATCCGCTCACCCCCTCCTCCCTTCGTTCCCTCGTCCCCACATGCCCTCATCACGACGCAACTTAGAAGACACCACGCAGGTGGTCAATCGCACCAGGGAACTTGTCCGAGCCCCTGTCGAGCGGCCGATGTTGACCCGCATCAAGGCGCCGGCAGGCTGGAAGCTGGTCTGGCACGACGAGTTCGAAGGTACCGAAGTCGACCGCAGCAAGTGGGACTTCGACCTCGGCAACGGCTTCTTCGACTACGGCAACCACGCCTGGGTGCCGGGCTGGGGCAACGAGGAGCTGCAGTACTACACCGACAGCCCGGTCAACGCGCAGGTGCAGGACGGCAGGCTCACCATCCGCGCGGTGAAAGAAGCGCTGCACGGCTGCGGCTACACCTCGGCGCGGCTGAAAACGCGGCGACGCGACGGTACGCCGCTGTTCACCACCTGCTACGGCCGCGTCGAGTTTCGCGCCCAGGTGCCCTGGGGCAAGGGCCTGTGGCCGGCGTTGTGGATGCTGCCGCAGACCGACAGCTACGGCGGTTGGGCGGCATCCGGCGAGATCGACCTGATGGAGATCGTCGGCGAGAAGCCGCACGAGGTGCTCAACAGCATCCACTTCGGCTCGCCCGGCACCGAAGCGCGCCAGCTCATCACCCACGTGCATCCGCTGCCTGGCGGCAGCACCGTGGCCGACTGGCACACCTACGCGGTCGAATGGGAGCCGGGCGAGATCCGCTTTTACGTGGACGACGTGCACACCAGCAGCTGCAACCACTGGTGGAGCTGCAGTGTGACGAAGGACGGCCAGGGCGTGGTTGCGCGCCGCGAGGCCGACCTCAACGCCTGGCCGGCGCCGTTCAACCAGCCCTTTTACCTGGTGATGAACGTGGCGGTGGGCGGCAACTTCCCTGGTGCGCCGAACGCGGCCACCCAGTTCCCGGCCGACCTGCAGGTGGACTACGTGCGGGTGTATGAACGCATCGGCGGCTATGCTGAGCCCACACCCCGCGGCCCGGGC
>JBBQMM010000305.1:0-5589 GCA_038328935.1 Burkholderiales bacterium | reverse complement strand
CGGCAGCGGCGACTACCAGGTCACGGTGTTCGACAAGAACGCCCGCTATCTGGCGCTGCTGGCCGCGCTGGGCATCAGCACCGTGGTGGTCGACACGGCCGACGCGTCGGCCTTGAGGGCCCGGCTCGGTGGCATGGACGCCGTGGTCAACGCCCTGCCCTACCACCTGGCCATCACCGCCGCCGCTGCCGCACGAGACGGCGGTTGTCACTACTTCGACCTCACCGAAGACGTGGCTGCCACGAAGGCCATCAAGGGCCTGGCCGACGGCGCGCGCACGGCCTTCATGCCGCAGTGCGGGCTGGCGCCGGGCTTCATCGGCATCGTGGCGCATCATCTGGCGCTGCAGTTCGACGAGGTGCGCGACGTGCAGATGCGCGTCGGCGCGCTGCCCGCCTTCCCGACCAACCAGCTGAAATACAACCTCACCTGGTCGGTGGACGGCCTCATCAACGAGTACTGCCACCCCTGCGAGGCCATACACGGCGGCCAGCTCATATCGGCGCTGCCGCTGGAAGGGCTGGAGCACTTCAGCCTGGACGGCACCGAGTATGAGGCTTTCAACACCTCGGGCGGCCTGGGCACGCTGTGCGAAACCTGGGCCGGCAAGGTGCTGAACCTGGACTACAAGACCGTGCGCTACCCGGGTCACCGCAACCTGATGAAGTTCCTGCTCGAAGATCTGGCGCTGGCGGCCGACCAGCAACTGCTGAAGGACATCATGCGCAAGAGCATGCCGGCGACGATGCAGGACGTGGTGCTGGTGTTCGTCACCGTCAGCGGCATGAAAAACGGCGTGCTGCTGCAAGAGGTGTTTGCGCGCAAGATATTTGCCGATCGGGATGCGCAGGCACCGTTGTCGGCGATCCAGATCACCACCGCGGCCGGCATCTGCGCCGCGGTCGACCTGTTTCGCGAAGGCCGCCTGCCGCAGCGCGGTTTCGTGCGCCAGGAAGAAGTGGCGCTGCCCGATTTCCTGGCCAACCGCTTTGGCAAGGCCTACCAGCAGAGCCGGCAGGTGGAAAGCATCGCCTGAACGGCCGCAGCGCGGGGGTTCCGGGTCTGGGTCAGGCCGGGGTCGGGCCGACTCCCAGCAGCGCATGCCACACTCACGTTCAGCTTCCACCACTGCACCCGCCAGCCGATGCGCATCGAGCCCGACGACCTCACCCGCGAGCAAGTACACGCGCTGCTCGACGAGCACCTGGCCAACATGTACGAGCTGTCGCCACCCGAGCAGGTGTTTGCGCTGGACCTGCACAAGCTGCGGGCGCCCGACATCAGCTTCTTCAGCGTCTGGGACGGTGAACAATTGTTGGGTTGTGGCGCGCTGAAGGAACTGTCGGCAACCGAGGGCGAGGTGAAGTCGATGCGCACGCCCAAGGCGCTGCGGCGGCGCGGCGCGGGGCGCGCGCTGCTCGACCACATCATCGCTCTGGCACGGCAGCGCGGCTACCACCTGTTGAGCCTGGAAACCGGTTCGCACGCCGCCTTCGAGGCTGCGCAACGTTTGTACGCCAGCCGTGGTTTCGCACCCAGCGGTCCCTTCGGCAGCTACCGCGAAGACCCCCACAGCGTGTTCATGCAGCTGCTGCTGCGCTGAACGGACGCAGGCCGTCGAGCGGGGCGCCGGCCCGCGCTGCCGGGAGTCGCTAGACACGGGGCCTGTCGCCGCGCAAGCTCGAAGTCAGATATCCAGCCGCGCCAACGCGTCCACCAGCAGATCGAGCTCGGCCGGCGTGTTGTAGGCCTGCACGCTGACGCGCACAAAGGTCTGCTCGCCGTGCTGCGTGACCGGCACTTCGATGCGGTGCTGCTCGAAGAGGTGCTTGCGCAGCGCTTCTGCCTGCGAGGTGCGCACGGGTATCGGCACCATCTGGCCGTAGGCGCTGTCCGGGGCGATGGCCTGCAGGCCGTTGCGCGCCAGCACGCGGTGCATCGTCGCGCAGGCCATGGCATGGCAGCGCTCGCGCAGCGCCGGCCAGGCGTGGCGCTGCTGGAAGTCGATGGCCGCGGGAACGGTCAGAAAAGCGGCCAGATCACGCGTGCCCTGCCACTGCAAGCGGCGCTCCAACAGGCTGCGCCCGGTGTAGGCCTCGAAACCCGTGTGCCCGCCGTCACCGGCCACGTAGCCCCAGCTCACCACGCTGGCGTGCAGGCGGCTCTGCCACTCGGGCCGCACGTGCAGGAAAGCCGAGCCCTTGGGGGCGCACATCCACTTGTGGCAGTTGCCGGTGTAGAAGTCGGCACCCAGGGCGTCCAGGTCCAGCGGCACCTGGCCCGGCGCGTGGGCGCCGTCGATCACGGTGATGAGGCCCCGCTGCCGCGCCGCGGCGCACAACCGTTCGACCGGAAACCGCAGCGCCGTGGTGGACGTGATGTGGCTGGTGAAGATGACCCGGGTGCGCGGAGTCACGGCGGCCATCACGAGGTCGACAAAGCCGGCCCCGTCCAGCGGCAAGGGCACCGGCAGGCGACGGTAGCTGGCGCCCGCAGCGTCGCAGACCCGCTGCCAGGTGGCGTCGCAGGCGCCGTATTCATGGTCGGTGCCGAGCACCTCGTCGCCTGGCGCCAGCAGCGCCGCCAGCGACTGCGCCACGGTGTTGACGGCCGTGGTGGCATTGGCCGCGAACGCCAGGTCTTCCGCGCGTGCTCCCAGGTAGGCCCCCAGTTGCAGACGCGCGTGGGCCAGCAGCGTGCCCGAGCGCCGGCCGAGAAATTCCACCGGGTTACGTTCCATCTCCAGTTGCCAGCGCTGGAAGGTGTCGAACACCTCGCGCGGGCAGGCACCGTAAGAGCCGTGGTTCAGAAAGACCAGGCCGGGTTCGAGCAGGAACAGTTCACGCATGCTGGCGCAGCGGCGTCAGGTGCCGCAGAAGGTCTGGAAGCAGGCGCTTTGCGCCGCCGGCGCAGGCTGCGTGTAGGTCTGCAGCAGGGCCGCGTCGACGGGTTGCGAAAAGGGCTGCTGGAGCAGCGCCAGCAGTCGGTTGAAAGGCGCCAGATCACCGTCTTGCGAGGCTGCGGACAGTGCTTCTTCCACGCGCTGGTTGCGCGCGATGATCCAGGGGTTGACGCGGCGCATCGCTGCGGCGCAGGCCATCGCGCTGCCGGCCTGCGCCAGACGCTGTTGCCAGCGCGGCAACCAGGCATCGAGCGCGCCACTGTCGGCGTAGAGCTGGCGCAGGCCCGCAGCGTCGCCCGTTTCGGCCACATCGGCCAGTTGCCGGAAGGCGAGCGTGAAATCCACGCCCTGCCCTTGCATGGTGGCCAGGAAGTCACGCGCCAGCGCGGCGTCAGCACCGGGTTGCGGCTCGGTGGTCAGATCGGTGACAGCACCGGCCGGCCCGTCGGCCCGCAACCCCAGCTTGGCCTGCATCACCGCCAGCCAATGCGTTTCGTAGCGCAGCGGGAAGTTGTCGATCACCTGCGTGGCGGCAGCCACCGCCTGCTGCGGGTCTTCGGCCAGCAACGGCAGCAGCGACTCGGCCAGCCGCGCCAGGTTCCAGCGCGCAATCGTCGGCTGGTTGGCGTAGGCGTAGCGCCCGTGGTGGTCGATCGAGCTGAACACGGTGGCCGGGTCGTAGCGGTCCATGAAAGCGCAGGGGCCGTAGTCGATGGTTTCGCCCGAGATCGTCATGTTGTCGGTGTTCATCACGCCGTGGATGAAACCCACGCCCATCCACTGCGCGATCAGCCGGGCCTGGCGCTCGGCCACCGCCATCAAGAGCGCCAGTGCCGGGTTGTCATGCGCTGCCAGATGGGGGTCGTGGCGCTGGATGGCGTAGGCCAGCAGGCGCCTGAGCAGCGGCAGGTCGTCCTGCGCCGCTGCGTACTGGAAGGTGCCCACGCGCAGGTGGCTGGCGGCCACCCGCGTCAGCACCGCGCCGGGCAGTGGCCCGGCCTCGCGCAACACCGGCTCGCCGGTGGCCACCACCGCGAGCGCGCGCGTGGTGGCAATGCCCAGTGCGTGCATGGCTTCGCCGATCAGGTATTCCCGCAGCATCGGGCCCAGCGCCGCCTTGCCGTCGCCGCCGCGCGAAAAAGGCGTGCGGCCCGAGCCTTTGAAGGCGATGTCGCGACGCTGCCCTGCGGTGTCGGTCAGCTCGCCCAGCAGCAGCGCGCGGCCGTCTCCCAGGCGTGGCGACCAGCCACCGAACTGATGGCCCGAATAGGCTTGCGCGACGGGGTCGGCACCTTCGGGCAGGCGGTTGCCGGCCAGCAGCGCGGCCCCTTCGGCGCTGTCCAGGCCCTGCAGCCCCAGCTCGGCCGCCAGCGCCGTGTTGAACACCACCCTGCGGGGCTGCGGTGCGGGCGCCGGCTGCCAGCGGATGTACAAACCTTCCAGCTCACGCGCGTAGCTGTTGTCGAAGGCGATGGTCGGCAGATCGGCGCGGTCGGTGGTGTTCATGCTGGTGATGATGACGCAAGGACCGACAGGGCGCCCTCGCACGCCGAGTTCAGCCCGCGCGCGCTTCAGCCCGCGCCTCCCAGCCCGCGCTCGTCAGCCCGCGCCTGCCAACCCGCGCTCGTCAGCCTGTGCCTGTCAACCCACGCCTGTCAACCTGCGCCGGTCAACCTGCGCCAGCCATGCCCGTAAACTCGCGCCCGCGGTGCCGGCCCGGGCCCGGCACGGCTGACTTCCGGGCCCGTGGGCCCGCACCACCGCCACCAAGCCGCCACCGCGCCGCCACCGCGCCGACCACCTGACATGTCCCTTGCACCTTCCGCAGCGAGCCCGGAGCCCGGCGCCCCCATGCCGGGCGCCGTGTTGCAAGCCGTGGGCCTGGCCTGCGACCGCGGCGAGCGCCGTCTGTTCGAAGGCCTGAACCTGCAGTTGCAGCCAGGCAGCGTGACCTGGTTGCGCGGGCGCAACGGGCGCGGCAAGACCAGCCTGCTGCGGCTGCTGGCCGGTCTGTCGACCCCGGCCGCGGGCGAGGTGCGCATCCAGGGCCGGCCCATCGGGCAGGCCGGCGCGGCCTGGCGCCGCCACTGGGTCTACGTGGCGCATCACAACGCGCTGAAAGACGACCTCAGCGCCACCGAGTCGCTGGCTTTCCTGGCCCGGCTGCATGGCCTGCAGGCCAGCGCCCAGGCACTGCAACAGGCCTTGCGGCGCATGGGCATCGGCAACCGGCAGCACGCGCCGGTGCGCACGCTCAGCCAGGGCCAGCGGCGCCGCATTGCGCTGGCGCGGCTGGCGTTGTCGGGCAACGCGCCCTTGTGGCTGCTGGACGAGCCTTTCGACGCGCTGGACGTCGACGGCATCGTGGCACTGAACGGGCTGATCGCTGAGCACGCGGCCCGCGGCGGCTGCGTGCTGCTGACCAGCCACCAGGCGCTCACGCTGGCTGCGCCGACACCGCAAACGCTGGACCTCGAAGCTTTTGCTCCCCAGCCGGCCGCGGCGCCTGTTGCCGCGCCTGTTGCCGCGCCCGTCGCACCTCCCTTTGCGGAATGACCGCCCGATGACCGACGACAGCGCCGACGCGGGCAGCGCCGTGTTCACCAGCGTGCTGCTGCGCGACCTGCGCCTGGCTTCGCGGCGGCGCATCGACGCGCTGCTGCCGCTGGCGTTCTTTCTGGTCGCGC
>JBBQMM010000304.1:0-5590 GCA_038328935.1 Burkholderiales bacterium | reverse complement strand
CGCAAAGCCTTGTTCTGCCAGCGCGATGGCAGGCTCGAAGAGCCGGGCCCAGGGCAACTGCCCATGCTGCCGGTGCGCCGCTTCCAGCATGCGCACGGCACCCGGTACCGCCACCGCGCGGCCGCCCAGCACGGCCTGCGCCCAGGGCAGCGGCCGGCCGTCGCTGGCGAGAAAAAGGCGCTCATCAACGGCCGCAGGCGCCGTTTCGCGGCCATCCCAGGCCTGCACCTCACTGCCATTGGCGTGCATCAGAAACGCCCCGCCACCGATGCCGCTGGACTGCGGCTCCACCAGCGTCAGCACCATCTGCACCGCGATGGCGGCGTCCAGCGCCGAACCGCCGGCACGCAGCACCCGGTAGCCCGCGTCGGTGGCCAGCGGATTGGCCGCGGCCACCATGAAACGCGTGGCGGCCCCCCCGCTCTTGGCCACCCAGCCCGAGCCGCCCTCGGGCAGCGGCGGCACATCGGGCGCTGAAGGCGCCCAGCTGCAGCCGGCAAGGGCCAGCGCCAGGGCCAGGGCCAGGGCCAGCAGCGACAGCGTGCGGCGGTGCATCACGGACGCGCGCCGGCGTAAGCGTGAATGGGTGCGGCAGGGCGCGGCGTCAGTGCAGCGGCACGCCGGTCTTGCTCTGCAGCTCCTCGAATGAAACGCCCGGGGCCAGCTCCACCACCTTTAGCCCGTGCGGCGTGACGTCCATCACCGCCAGGTCGGTGATGATGCGGTCGACCACCGCCACGCCTGTCAGCGGCAGCGTGCAGCTGGGCAGAATCTTGAGGTCGAAGCCGCCGTCTTTCTTGCGCGCCACGTGCTCCATCAGCACCACCACGCTGCGCACGCCCGCCACCAGGTCCATCGCGCCGCCCATGCCCTTGACCATCTTGCCGGGAATCATCCAGTTGGCCAGGTCGCCCTTTTCGCTGACCTGCATCGCGCCGAGGATGGACAGGTCGATCTTGCCGCCGCGGATCATCGCGAAGCTGTCGTGGCTGCCGAAGATGCTGCTGCCGGCAATGGTGGTCACGGTCTGCTTGCCGGCATTGATGAGGTCGGCGTCGACCTGGTCTTCAGTGGGAAAGGCGCCGATGCCCAGCATGCCGTTTTCGCTCTGCAGCCAGACCTCGATGTCGCTGCGCACGAAGTTGGCCACCAGCGTGGGCAAGCCGATGCCCAGGTTGACGTAGTAACCGTCGTGCAGTTCCTGGGCCGCGCGGGCGGCCATTTGATCGTGTGTCCAGGCCATGGTCAGACTCCTGCCTTTTCGCTGATGGTTCGTTTCTCGATGCGCTTTTCAGGTGTCGCGTTGAGCACGATGCGCTTGATGTAGATGCCCGGCAGGTGAACGGCGTCGGGTTCCATCGCGCCCAGCGGCACGATCTCTTCCACTTCGACGATGGTCAGCTTGCCGGCCATGGCCACGGCGGGGTTGAAGTTGCGCGCCGTCAAGCGGAACTGCAGGTTGCCCGACGTATCGGCGCGCCAGGCCTTGACCAGCGACACGTCGGGCACCAGCCCGCGCTCCATCACGTAAAGCTTGCCGTCGAACTCGTGCGTTTCCTTGCCCTCGGCCACCAGCGTGCCGACGCCGGTGCGGGTGTAGAAGGCGGGAATGCCAGCGCCACCGGCGCGCAGCCGCTCGGCCAGCGTGCCCTGCGGCGTGAACTCCAGCTCCAGTTCGCCGGCCAGGTACTGGCGCTCGAATTCCTTGTTTTCGCCGACGTAGCTGCTGATCATCTTCTTGATCTGGCGCGTGCGCAGCAGCTTGCCGAGGCCGAAGTCGTCGACGCCGGCGTTGTTGCTGACGACGGTGAGATTCTTCACACCACTGTCACGCAAGGCGTCGATCAAGGCTTCTGGGATGCCGCAAAGACCAAAGCCGCCGACGGCCATCAACTGGCCGTCTTGCACGGCGCCAGCCAGCGCAGCCGCGGCGCTGGGGAATATCTTGTTCATGTGGAAAGCTCCGGGTTTGAACGCGGGTGCAGCGCGTATACGAGGGCGTCAGCATCCATCGACGGCAACACCTGGCAGGGCTCCAAGCGTAATGCCTAAGCCTTGCACAGTCGTTACGTAGAATTCTCTCATTCACCGAAAAGGCTCGCCTTGCAAACCCCTGGCTCTACTGAAAGCAGCGAAACCACCGCAACCACCGACCTGGTGCCGATGCTCACCGAAGCGCTGGCCACGCTGTTTGCGCCCTGGGTGGCCGAGCTGAATCTGCAGGTCGTGCAGGCCATGCCAGGCGAAGTGAAGCTGGCACTGCCAGTGGCACCCCGGCACGTGCACGGCGGCGGCGTGGTGTGCGGCCAGTCGTTGATGGCTGCAGCCGATACCGCCATGGTGCTGGCCGTGATGACCCGCCTCGGCGGCTTCAAGCCGATGACGACGGTGCAACTGCAGACCAGCTTTCTGCGCCCGGTACCGGGTGGCGCGGGTGGCGCGGGTGGCGCAGTCGGGCTGACCGCGCGCGTGCTGCGCATGGGCCGCAACCTGGTCTTTGGCGAGGTGCACCTGTTCACCCCGGATGGCGCATTGGCGGCACATACCACCACCACTTACGCACTGCTGTGAGCCTGGCGGCGCGGGCGATGGGGCTGGACCATCGCCGTGCCTTTGAGGGCCCGCCAGCGCGGCGGCTACACCGAACCAGCGCGAGCCATCCCATACCAGAGGTTGGGCAGCGCGCCGCGCCTGCAACCTAACATCCTTCGTAGCGGACCACAGCAAAGCGGCAGCCAGATGTCCGGCCTGAGCGCAACCTGGTGATCCAACGTGCGCCCAAAGGGGCACTGAAGTCATCCTGACCTTGAACCGAAGCGAGACAACGCCATGAGCCCGATCAGAATCTTTGTCGTCGACGACCACCCGATGATCCGCCATGGCCTGGTCGCCATGTTGCGCTCCGAGTCCAGCCTGATGTGGGTGGGCGAGGCTGCTGACGGCGCCGAGGCCTTGCGTCTGGCGCCCCACGCTGCGCCTGACGTGGTGCTGGTGGACCTGGTGATGCCGCGCATGGACGGCGTGGCTGCCATCACCGCCATGCGCCCCTTGTTGCCCAACGCCAAGTTCCTGGTGCTCACCAGCTTGCTGGACGCCACCGAGGTTCGACGCGCCATGGCTGCCGGCGCCTCCGGCTTCCTGCTGAAGAATGCGTCGCCGCAAGAACTGGTGAACGTCATCATCAGTGCCGCGCGGGGCCAGCGCGTGATGGCGCCTGAGGTCACCGATGCGCTGATCGCGGGCCAGCGCGAAACGCGCCCTGGCGAAGAGCTGACGGTCCGCGAGCGCGAACTGCTGGCGCTGATGGCCACCGGCCTGGCGAACCAGGAAATCGCCAACCGCTTGTCGATTGCGATGCCGACGGTCAAGTTCCACGTCACCAACATTCTGGCCAAGCTGCACGCCGACAACCGCACCGAGGCCGTGCTGGTCGCTTTGAAGCACAAGCTCGTTACACTCGAATGAGGGGGATCCAAACTCAAACTCTGTTACACGCACCCCCGCAAGCGGGGGTTGTTGCGGTTGCAAGTTCATGTTTGGTTGTCTGGCGAGGCTGTCTTACATTGATGACGTGTTGCAGCGGAATACTCCCCTGACCCAGCCCCATCTTCTCGGCGGGGGAATCCAGGAGCCAGCGGAATCCGGTCTGCGGTGCAGCAAGTGAATCGAGCCTTCCCGGGCCCGGCCGTATCGCTCCCTGAGCACCAGGGTCGGGTCCAGCCGGTGGCCCGTGAAGAACCAGAACGTCATTTCGGAAGAACCGGATGTCAGCATGAACGGCTATTACCAACTCATCGAAGGCCACGAGGGTGGATTCATGTTTTCCCTGCGCGCAGGCAACCACGAGACCATACTCGAGAGCCGCGTGTACTGGTCCCGCCAGGCAACGCTGGATGCCATCGAAGCACTGCGCCAGGCGTCCCAGAACCTGAACAACTTCATCCGCCACGAAGCCGCCGATGGTTGTCACTTTTTCGAAGTGCGCGATGGCCAATCGCAGATGCTGGCGCGCCGCCCGGGCTGCGCTTCGCAGTCCGGCCTGACGGCAGGCATGGCCACGGTGCAGCGCAACGCACCGTCGAAAACTTTTCGCGGGTTGGTGCGCAGAGCCTTGACGATGGGCTGACCCGGGGGCTGCTGCATCGGTCAGCACAGCCGGGTTTGCTGCATCAGAACCCGCGTACAGCCTATCCCATGAACACGGGGCCGCGAACATGGGGCCACAGAGATGGGGCCTAGAACACGAGGCCAGAAACGCGAGGCATCCGAAGCCCAAGCCGATTCACACCGAGCACACGACCTGCAGCTTTGGGCGCTGCGCATGCTGCACCCGGCGCTCAAAGCAGATGCGCGCGAAACCAGTCTGGCAGTGGCTTGGCCACCTTGCGCTCGTAGTCGCTCCACACCGTCTTCGCGCCACCCTCGGCGTACACCACCCCCGGCTCGTCGCAGCGCTCGATGGTGTGATAGGTCTCAAAGCTGCTGCGGCCCGGATTGGCCACATGCATCGTCACTTTGGCGTCCCCTGGGAAGGTGAGCTGGCGCAGGAAGTTGCAGAAGGCATTGATGATCACCGGGCCTTCATGCTGCAGCGGGTCAGACGGGCTGCGGCTGAAGATCCAGTCAAGGCGCACGACCTCCATGTAGCGGAAGTACAAGGTGTTGTTGACGTGGCCCATGGCGTCCATGTCGCCCCATCGGATGGGGATCACCATCTCATGCACGAATTTCTTCTGTGCCGGCAACTCGAAGCGCATGGCGGTGGTCTCGGGTGGGCTACGGCGTCGGCGGCGGCGTTACGACCGGCGACGGGTCCATGCCCAATTCTTGCGCCATGCGTTGCACCAATGCCCTCAGGGTTTCGAGTTCGCGACCCAGCCGCGTCTGCTCGGCCTTCAGGGCTGCGAACTCGCCAGCGCCGACGTCTACTCCAAAACCTGCCCCAAGACCCCCGGCCAAACCCGCGCCGGAACCCGCAGCCTCGGCTTCGAAGTCCACCCGCGTGCGCTGCATTCCGGGCGGCAACACCGGCTCGCCGCACAGCAAGTGCGCCCAGCGCGCTTCTCGTGCGCCCGGTGCGCGCGGCAGTTTCACCACCATCGGCGGCGTCTTGCCCGCCAGTTCCTCGAGGAAGCCCTCGACCGACGAGATATCGGCGAAGCGGTGCAGCCGTTCACAGGAAAGCCGCAACTCGGCCGAGGTCTGCGGACCGCGCAGCATCAAGACCGTCAGCAGCGCCACGGCCTGAGACGGCACACCCAGCATGCGCGCAGCGTTGTGCTCGAACTTCAACCCCCGCGAACCAGGGCCTTCAAAAACCAGACTCAGCGATTTGAGCCCATCAACCGCGTTGACGACCTCGGTTTCGGTGGCCTCGATCACCGGCTGCCGGGCGGTCTTCTGGTTGCATCCGGCGAGCAATGCATTGACCGACAGCGGGTAAGTGTCAGGCACCGTGATCTGCTTTTCCACCAGAACGCCCAGCACGCGGGCTTCAAGGGGGCTGAGAGGCCGCATGGCGGTGTCGCGCGGGGTATGGCTGGTTCAAACGCCAAAGCCGTCATCGGCTGCAATGACGGCGCCGTTGACG
>JBBQMM010000303.1:0-5593 GCA_038328935.1 Burkholderiales bacterium | reverse complement strand
GGTCTTGAGCTTGTCGCTGCCCACCGGCGTGTTGGGGGGGAAGAATTCGAAGCTGATGGGGGTGGGTTTGGCGGCGCTCACGGCGTCTCCTCGGGGTAGGGCGCGGCGGGCGATGGCCTGGCGCGGGTTTCAGTCGGGCTGGCCCACAGCGCGGGCGGCCTGGGCGAGCTTGTGGTCGAACGTGATCAGCGGCGCGCGCAGCTTGAGCGCCAGCGCCAGGTAGGCCGCGGCGTAGGCGGTGAGCGCATGGCGCTGTGCGAGGTCGAACAAAGCGGTGGCATCCGCCTCGTGCAGCACGATGCGCTGTTCGGCAAAGGACTCCAGGCCGGCGCGGGCCACGTCGGCCGGCACACCGGCGCGGCACTTGTTGCGCGCCACGTTGGCCATTTCATAGCCCAGCAAGGCCGGCGCGTGCAGACTGCGCCCGGCGAGCTGCGCCCGCGCATCGGCGGCTGCGGGTTCGGCCCAGAAGATGGCGGCAAGGACACTGCAGTCCACCACGGCCGGGGGTGCCGGCGCCCATTGCGCGGCCGTCTCGGCCACGTAGAGCGTGCGCGCTGCAGGCGCGGTGCCGCGGCTCATCGTGCGTCACGATCGGCGCGCACGATATCCGCCGCCAGAGGCGCCCGGGCCAGCGTGGGATGGGGCTTCCAGCCCGTGGCTTCGCGCTCGGACATCAGTTGCTCGATCGTCTTGTGACCTTGGGTCCAGGCCCGGTCGCCGCTGCGGCTGCCGGCTTCTGCTAAATGCAGCTGCGGCTGGTGCGGCAGCTGCGGAAGCTGCGGCAGGTGTTGGCCGGCCTCTTGCATGTTTGCGGCCTGTTCAATGATTGCCATCAACTCGCCCTGCAATGAGCGGTGGTTGCGCTCGGCACGCAAGCGCAGCCGTTCGGCGACCTTGTCAGCCACGCCCTTGATCGACAAATTCACACCCATGATGAAAGTCTCCA
Source organism: Burkholderiales bacterium (assembly GCA_038328935.1). Taxonomy (GTDB): domain Bacteria; phylum Pseudomonadota; class Gammaproteobacteria; order Burkholderiales; family Burkholderiaceae_C; genus Rubrivivax. Next base: position 4,644 of record JBBQMM010000303.1, on the reverse strand, counting down.
AAATGGAACTAAAGATGATCCATTTTGGAGCTGCTTTGGCGCCACGTCAATGCGGCGCCGAGTCTGATGACATCAATAGCGGTAGGTATCGGCCTTGTAGGGGCCGGCCTTGCTGACGCCGATGTACGCCGCTTGCGCGTCGCTCAGCTCGGTCAGCACCGCGCCCACCTTCTTCAGGTGCAGGCGCGCCACTTTTTCGTCCAGGTGCTTGGGCAGCACGTAGACCTTGCCGTTCTCGTAGCGCTCGGTGTGCTGGAAAAGCTCGATCTGGGCGATGGTCTGGTTGGCGAACGAGGCGCTCATCACGAAGCTGGGGTGGCCCGTGCCGCAGCCCAGGTTCACCAGGCGTCCCTTGGCCAGCAGGATGATCTTCTTGCCGTCGGGGAACACCACGTGGTCGACCTGCGGCTTGATCTCGTCCCAGATGCAGTCGGCAATGGCAGCGACATCGATTTCGTTGTCGAAGTGGCCGATGTTGCAGACGATGGCCTCGTCCTTCATCGCTTCCATGTGCTTGCGCGTGATGACGCTCAGGTTGCCGGTGGCCGACACGAAGATGTCGGCCTTGTCGGCGGCGTATTCCATGGTCACGACCTTGTAGCCTTCCATCGCAGCTTGCAGTGCGTTGATGGGGTCGATCTCGGTCACCCACACCTGTGCCGACAGCGCACGCAGCGCCTGGGCGCTGCCCTTGCCCACGTCGCCGTAGCCAGCCACCACGGCCACCTTGCCGGCGATCATGACGTCGGTGGCGCGTTTGATGGCGTCCACCAGCGATTCACGGCAGCCGTAGAGGTTGTCGAACTTGCTCTTCGTGACGCTGTCGTTCACGTTGATGGCGCGGAACATCAGGTTGCCCTTGGCCGACATCTCGTTCAGGCGGTGCACACCGGTGGTGGTTTCTTCGGTGACGCCGATGATCTGCGCGCCCTTGCGGCTGTACCAGGTGCCGTCTTCTGCCAGCTTGGCCTTGATGGCGGCGAACAGGATCGTCTCTTCTTCGCTGCCAGGATGCGCCAGCACGCTGATGTCGGTCTCGGCCTTCTTGCCCAGGTGCATCAGCAGCGTGGCGTCACCACCGTCGTCCAGGATCATGTTCGGGCCTTCGTGCACGTCGCCCTTGCCGCCGAACTCAAAGATGCGGTGCGTGTAGTCCCAGTAGTCGGTGAGGTTTTCGCCCTTGTAGGCGAACACCGGGGTGCCCTTGACGACCAGCGCAGCGGCGGCGTGGTCTTGCGTGCTGTAGATGTTGCAACTGGCCCAGCGCACATCGGCGCCGAGTGCTTGCAAAGTCTCCACCAGCACGGCGGTCTGGATCGTCATGTGCAGGCTGCCGGTGATGCGGGCGCCGCGCAGCGGGCGCGTGGCGGCAAACTCTTCACGAATGGCCATCAGACCGGGCATTTCGGTCTCGGCAATCTTGATTTCCTTGCGGCCCCACTCGGCAAGCGAGAGGTCGGCTACGGCGTATTGCTGGGTTTGCAACGGGTTGTGCAGCGGCTTCAGAACGGCATTCATTGTCGGGCTCCGGACATGTAGGCGTTGGACCATCAATGGGCCAAGCCAGGACCAAAAAAGGACCTGCACGGTGCGACGGGGGCGAAGTTCAAACTCACCCACGAAGCCTATTCGTGCAGGTGAGCGCGGTTGCAATGTAGGGCTCCGAGCCTGGGGCTACCGCGAACAAATCGGGTGTGCCTTGCAACGCTCCTCGGAACTGCGTTGAATTCTAGCCACAACCCCGCAAACGCGTGGGGCGCCGGCCTGCGGCCTGGCTCAAGCCGTGCTGGTGGGCGTGAATTCTTCCGCGCCGCCGGCCACCAGTGAAGCGCGGCCCACCAGCAGCGGGTCTGCGGTGCCGATCAGCGCGTGGTCCTTGTTGGGGTAGGGCATGCGCTGCAGCAAGTAGCGCAGCGCGTTCAGGCGCGCGCGCTTCTTGCAATCGCTCTTGATCACGGTCCACGCTGCATCCGAGGTGTCGGTGTGCAGGAACATGCTTTCCTTGGCGCGCGTGTAGTCGTCCCATTTGTCCAGGCTGGCCAAGTCGATGGGGCTCAGCTTCCACTGCTTCAGCGGGTGTGCCCTGCGTTCCTTGAAGCGGCGGCGCTGCTCGGCACGGCTGACGCTGAACCAGAACTTGAACAGGCGCACGCCCGAGCGCACCAGGTGGCGTTCGAACTCCGGCGCCTGGCGCAGGAACTCGTCGTACTCGTTGTCACTGCAAAAACCCATCACGCGCTCGACGCCGGCGCGGTTGTACCAGCTGCGGTCGAACATCACGATTTCGCCGGCCGTGGGCAGGTGGCTGATGTAGCGCTGGAAATACCACTGGCCCTTTTCCACGTCACTGGGTTTTTCCAGTGCCACCACGCGCGCGCCGCGTGGGTTCAGGTGTTCCATGAAGCGCTTGATGGTGCCGCCTTTGCCGGCCGCGTCGCGGCCTTCGAAGAGGACCACCACGCGCTGGCCGGTGTCCTTCACCCAGGCCTGCAACTTCAGCAGCTCCACCTGCAGCAGGTACTTCTGCTGCTCGTAGCTGCGGCGCGACATCAGGTTCTTGTAGGGATAGCTGCCGTCACGCCAGTTGGGCACCAACTCGGCATCGGGGTCGGCGCCCTTGGTGGGCGTGGCGGCGGTGTTTTCGAACAGCAGACGCCGCAGCGCCTTTACCTCGTCGGGCGCTGCGCCGCCGATCAGGGCCTTCAGTTCGTCGAGCCAGGCGCCCGGTGCCTGCTTGTCGCCAGCGGCATGGCGCCGCAGCACGTCGGACAGCGCCATCGCAGCCACCGTCTGCGTGCGCTCGGTGGCGCGGGCCACGCGGCTGGCCTGCACCTTGGCGGGGCTGCGCGTGTCGGTCACGTCGCCGGCAGCCGCGGCACGCGCGCGGCTGCGCGGGGCCGTCTTTTGCGGCACCGGAGTGGGCGCTGCGGGCCGCGGCTTGCGGGCAGCTGCGGGTGCTGGGGCGGAGCGGGCGATATCCTTGGCCATGGGGTTCAACGGTATGACAAAACGATGACCGATGATGATGGATGCGCAGGCGATGGCTGCCTTTGATCGTCATCAAGACGCGCCGCGGCCCCTGCTGGAGCCGGCGCGGGGATCTTGGCCGCCGCTGCCACTGGCGCAAATGGATGCGCAGCTGCTGGCAGGCTTGCTGGGGGTGATGACTGACATCGACGACACCCTCACGCGCGACGGCGCCATCGAGCCTGAGGCCCTGGCCGCTTTGCACGCCCTGGCCCAGGCCGGCATCCCTGTGGTGGCCATCACGGGTCGACCGCTGGGCTGGAGCCTGCCCTTTGCGCAGGCCTGGCCGGTGCGTGCCATCGTGGCTGAAAACGGCGCCGTGGCGGTGCTGTGTGAAGGCGGCCAGCCGCACACCGAGTTTGCGCAAGACGCGGCCACGCGCGCCGCCAACGCCAGGCGTCTGCAGCAGGTGGCCCGGCGCATCGTGCAAGAGGTGCCCGGCGCCATGCTGGCGCAAGACAGCGCCGGCCGCGTGACCGACATTGCCATCGACCACAGCGAGTTCACCCATTTGCCTGCCGAAGGGGTAGCCGCGGTGGTGGCGCTGATGCGCAGCGAAGGCATGAACGCCACCGTGAGCAGCATCCACATCAATGGCTGGTTTGGCGACCACACCAAGTACAGCGCCGCGCAGTGGATGCTGCGGCGGTTGTTCGGGCGCGAACTGCAGCCCGAGATCGACCGCTGGGCCTATGTGGGCGACTCCACCAACGACCAGCTGATGTTCCAGCATTTCCCTTGCAGCGTGGGCGTGGCGAACCTGCTGCGCTTTGCGGCCGAGTTGCGGGTGTGGCCAGGCTTCATCACGCAGGCCGAACGCGGCCAGGGTTTTGCTGAATTCGTGCAGGCCGTGCTGGCGGCGCGGCCGCTGCAGGCAAGCCGTGTCGGAGGGCCGTGAACGCATGAGCCGGCCTGGCGGTTTGACGGCGGGTGTGACGGGGGGTGTGACGAGCGCCCCGGTGGGCGGCCTGGTGGGCGCTGCCTTTGCGCTGGCGCTGGCGTCGGCGGTGTCGTTGGGCCTGGCGCGTTTCTCCTACGCGCTGCTGTTGCCGGCGATGCGCGCCGACCTGGGCTGGAGCTACTTCACGGCCGGCCTGATGAACACCGTCAATGCCGCGGGTTATCTGGTGGGCGCCTTGCTGCTGCCGTGGCTGCTGCGCCGTTTCGACGCGCGGCAGGTGCTGATCGCCGGCGGCGCGGCGGCAGCGTTGCTGCTGGCCTTGCACGGCGCCGTGCGCTCCGACAGCGCCTTGCTGCTGCTGCGCGGCGCCACCGGCATCGCCAGCGCAGCCAGTTTCGTGGCCGGCGGCTTGCTGGCGGCGCGGCTGGCGGCCACCGCGCCGGGGCGGGCAGGGCTGGTGCTTGGGGTTTACTACGGCGGCACGGGGCTGGGCATCGTGGCCGCCAGCTGGCTGGTGCCGCCGCTGCTGATGCTGTCGCCGGCGTCATGGGCCTGGGCCTGGCTGGCGCTGGGCACGCTGTCGATGCTGGCCACCGCGTGGACAGCGGTGCGCACGCGCAGTTTGTCGGCCCCGCCGGTGGCCGGTGCGCCGCGCGCGCCCATCGTGCTGCAGGCTTACGCCTGGGCGCTGGCTGGTTATTTGATGTTCGGCCTGG
>JBBQMM010000302.1:0-5594 GCA_038328935.1 Burkholderiales bacterium | reverse complement strand
GATCTTCCCCAACCTGACGGTGCTGGAGAACCTGGAGCTGGGCTCGTTCACGCGCGGCCGTGCGCGCCGCGCCAGCAACCTGCAGCGCGTGCTGGGCATCTTTGCGCGCCTGCAGGAACGGCTGGCGCAGCAGGCCGGCACGCTCAGTGGTGGTGAACAGCAGATGCTGGCCATCGGCCGCGGACTGATGGCCGAGCCGAAACTGTTGATCCTGGACGAGCCTTCGCTGGGCCTGTCGCCACTGCTGGTCGAAGAACTCTTCGCACTCATCAGCCGGCTGCACGCCGAAGGCCTGGCGGTGCTGCTGGTGGAACAGAACGTGGCGCAGTCGTTGGCCATTGCCAGCCGCGCCTATGTGCTGGAAAACGGCAGCCTGCGCTTCGCAGGCGCACCGGCCGAACTGCTGGCCAGCAACGAGCTTCGCCGCGCCTACCTGGGGTTGGACTGAACATGCACAAACGACACTTCGAGCACGGGTGGCTGGCCGCGTGGGCCGCGTTGGCCGCGTTAGCCGCTTGGGCCCCACGGTCCGCACTGGCTGCACTGACCGCGCTGACAGTTGGCGCCTCCGCGCCAGCGCTGGCGCAACCCGCGGCGCCCATCCGCATCCTGGTGGGCGCGCCGCCCGGCGGCAGCACCGACACGCTGGCGCGCGAGTTGGCCCGCGAGATGGGCCCGCTGCTGGGGCGCACGGTGCTCGTCGAAAACAAGTCGGGCGCTGGCGGCAACCTGGCCGCCGACGCGGTGGCCAAGGCCGCGCCCGACGGCAACACGCTGCTGCTCAGCTTCACCAGCCACACCATCAACGCCACGCTCTACCCCAAGCTGCCGTTCGACCCGGTGGCCGACTTCACGCCGCTGACGATGGTGGCCACCTCGCCGTCGGTGCTGGTGGCGCACCCGGGGCTGCCGGCCAACAACGTGAAAGAGTTGATCGCCTACGCCAAGCCGCGCCCGGGGCAGCTGAACTTCGCCATCGGCGGCATCGGCTCTTCGTTGCACCTGGCCGGCGAAGCCTTCAAGTTGCGCGCCGGGGTGTACATCGTCAACATCCCCTACCGCGGCACCGCGCCGGCGGTGGCCGATGTGCTGGCCGGCAACGTGTCGTTGATGTTTGCAGCCGTGGGCAACGTGCGCAGCCTGGTGGCCGCCGGCAGGTTGAAGGCCTTGGCTGTCACCAGCAGCCAACGGCTGGCGCAACTGCCCGACGTGCCGGCGCTGGCCGAGACGTTGCCGGGGTTTGAATCATCGGCCTGGTTCGGCCTCTTCGGGCCGCCGAAGATGGCGCCCGAACTGGTCAAGCGCATCAGCGACGCAGCGCGCGCCGCCGTGAAGAGCGACGGCATGCGCCGGCGCATCGAAAGCGATGGCGGCACACCGGTGGGCAGCGCACCGGCCGACTTCGCCGCCTTCGTGAAGGCCGATGTGCCGCGCTGGGCGCAGCTGGTGCGCTACTCGGGCGCGGCGCCCGACTGAACGCCATCGTGACAGCCGCACCCCAGACCCTGGCGCAGAAACTGGTGGCACGCGCCTGTGGCCGCAGCGCGGTGACGCCAGGGGAATTCGTCACCTGCGGCGTGGACCTGGCGATGTTCCACGACAGCAGCGGCCCGCGGCGCCTGAAGCCGTTGCTGGCGGAACTGGGTGCCGAGATCTGGGACAAAAACAAAGTGGTGCTGGTGATGGACCACTACGTGCCCGAGGCCGACGACGAGTCGCGCCGCATCGTGCGCATCGCGCGCGAATGGGCGGTCGAGCAGCGGCTGCCACACGTCTACGACAGCCAGGGCATCTGCCATGTGGTGGTGCCGCAGCACGGGCACATCAGGCCGGGCATGTTCTGTGTCGGCGGCGACTCGCATTCGCCCACCGGCGGCGCCTTCGGTGCCTACATGTTCGGCATCGGCGCCACCGAGATGCTGGGTGTGGTGGTGACCGGCCAGATCTGGCTGCAGGTGCCGCAGACCCTGTTCATGCAATGGGACGGCACGCTGGCCGACGGCGTGTGCGCCAAGGACATGATGCTGCACACGGTGGGCCGCTTCGGCATGAACGGTGGCCAGTACCAGGCGGTGGAATTTTGCGGCGCCGCAGTGCAGGGCCTGGGCATGCAGGAGCGCATGACACTGGCCAACATGAGCGCAGAATTGGGCGCGCAGGTGGGCCTGGTGGCGCCTGACGACACCACGCGGCAGTGGCTGCAAGCGCACGGCGCGCCGGATGTCGAAACGGCGCCCTGGTTCAGCGACGCTGGCGCGCCCGGCGTGCGGCACCACTTCGACGCTGGCGCCCTGGCGCCGCAAGTGGCGCTGCCGCACAGCCCCGCCAACACCCGTAACGCAGATGCGCTGTCACACACGCCCGTGCAAGTGGCCTACATCGGCGCTTGCACCGGCGCCAAGCTCGAAGACCTGCGCGCGGCCGCGCGCGTGTTGCGCGGCCGCCGCGTGGCTGCAGGCGTGCAGCTGCTGTTGGCACCGGCCAGCGTGCAAGACCTGAACACCGCGCGCGCCGAGGGCACGCTGCAACCCTTGCTGGATGCAGGCGCAACGCTGCTGCCCAGCGCCTGCGGTGCCTGCGCAGGCTATGGCGGCGCCATCGCCGAGGGCAGCACCGTCATCAGCAGCACCGCGCGCAACTTCAAGGGCCGCATGGGCTCGGCCACGGCGCAGGTCTACCTGGGCTCGCCCTACACGGTGGCCGCGTCGGCCGTGCGCGGGTGCATCAGCGACCCGCGGGAGCTGCTGGCAGACCGACCTGCGGGAGCTGCTGGCATGACCGACCCGCAGGAGCCGCGGGCATGACCGACCCTCGGGAGCTGCGGGCATGAGCGACCCTCGGGAGTTGTTTGCATGATCGGCCCGCGGGAGCTGTTGGCATGAGAGTCTGGTCACTGCCCGCCGACATCGACACCGATCAGTTGGCGCCCGGCCACACCATGAAGCACGGGCTGGAGGTGACGGCACGGCATTGCCTGGAGCGCGTGCGCCCGGACTTTGCAGCCCAGGTGCGCAGCGGCGACGTCATCGTGGCCGGGGCCAACTTCGGCATCGGCTCATCGCGCGAGCAGGCCGCCAGCGTGCTGGTGCATCTGGGCGTGGCAGCCGTCATCGCGCCCAGTTACAGCGGCCTTTATTTCCGCAACGCTTTCAACGTCGGCTTGCTGCTGCTGACGTGCGAAAACGCTGCCGCCATCGGTGACGGCGAAGCGATCACGTTCGACGCCCGCGCCGGCACCATCACCCGCGGCCACGGCCACGGCCACGTTAACGGCATCCATTTGGCCTGTCAGCCCATCCCCGGCTTTTTGCTGGCCATGGTGGAAGCCGGCGGCCTGCTGCCGCAACTCAAACAACGCCTGAAGAAGGAAACCACGCCATGAGCAAAACCACCAAAGACAGCACCCCCTACGAGCTGCTGATCAAGCAGGTGCGCGTGGTGCGCCCGCACGGCAACGTGGCCTTCGACGCCGACATCGCCATCGCTGGCGGCAAGGTGGCCAAGGTGGCGCCGGGCATCGACGTGAGCAAGGCCCGGGCCGTGTACGACGGCAAGGGCCGGCTGGCCTTCCCAGGCGTGGTGGACGCCCACATGCACGCCGGCATCTACTCGCCGCTGGCCGAAGACGCCGTCACCGAAAGCAAGGCCGCCGCGATGGGCGGCGTCACCTCATCGCTGAACTACTTTCGCACCGGCCAGTACTACCTGAACAAGGGCGGCCCGTACAAGAAGTTCTTCCCTGAAGTGCTGAAGATTGCGAAAGACCGCTTCCACGTCGATTACGGATTCCACCTGGCGCCGATGAACGGCCAGCACATCGACGAGATACCGATGCTGATCGAGAAGTACGGCGTCGCCAGCTTCAAGATCTTCATGTTCTACGGCTCGCACGGCCTGCACGGCGCCAGCAACACGCAGCGCGACTTTCTGATGATTGGCGAGGATGAACGTTACGACGTGGCGCACTTCGAATTCGTGATGCGCGGTGTCCAGGCCGCACGCGAGCAGATGCCCGACAAAGCCAAGCAGGTGTCGCTGAGCCTGCACTGCGAAACGGCCGAGATCATGACGGCCTACACCAGGCTGGTGGAGAAGGACAAAAGCCTGAAGGGCCTGGCCGCCTACAGCGCCAGCCGGCCGCAGCACAGCGAAGGGCTGGCCGTGTTCACCGCAGCCTACCTGGCGAATGAAACGGCGCTGCCCAACATCAACCTGCTGCACCTGTCCAGCCGCAAGGCCGTGCAAGCCGCCATGATGATGAGCGAGGTCTTCCCGCACATCGACTTCAAGCGCGAGGTCACCATCGGCCACCTGATGCTGGACATCACCAGCAAGGCCGCCGAACTGGCCAAGGTGAACCCGCCGATACGGCCGCGCGAAGACGTGGAATTCTTGTGGGAAGCGCTGCTGGCCGGCGAGCTGGACTGGGTGGTCAGCGACCACGCCTGTTGCCGCCAGGAGATGAAGATACCCAAACACTACTTCGGCAACATCTGGATGGCCAAGAGCGGCTTTGGCGGCACCGAATACCTGCTGCCGGCTCTCGTCAGCGAAGGCACCCGGCGCGGCATGGGCTACAACCACATGGCCCGCGTGACGAGCTGGAACCCGGCGCAGCGCTACGGCCTGAACCACAAGGGCGACATTACCGAAGGCTTCGATGCCGACATTGCCATCGTCGACGCGGCGCACACCTGGCAGATTCGCGCCAGCGATTCGCCTTCGACACAGGGTTACACGCCGTTCGAAGGCCTGGAGCTTTCAGCGCGCGTGGACGCCACTTTCCTGCGCGGCCAACGCATCTTCGAAGACGGGCAGGTCATCGGCAAACCGCTGGGGCGGTATTTGCACCGGCCGACCTAACCCTTGAAAGAAGGCGGGCGGCGGCGTGTTTGCCACCGGCGACCAGAAGCCCTGGGCCAGCGCATGGGTGCCAACCTGCCGCGTGTGCGCGGCATGCGCAACTGGGCCAGCGTGCCGATGTCGTCCTCCCGATCAGACGGAAGACCGGGCCCATGACACAGGCCCGCGCAGCCTGCGCGTCGTGCCCACCAAGACGCGGGTTCAGCCGCGCATGACGCGGAGGCGCCGACACCTTAAGATGATTTCGCAGGCCCGCAGCGGCCACCACCAGGAGACCGACTTGCTCAAGCGTTCATGGACAGTTGTCACTTTCACGCTGCTGGCGCTGGCCGCTAGCACCGGCCCCACGGCTGCGCAGGACTACCCGGCGCGCCCTGTCAAGTGGGTGGTGCCCTACCCACCGGCCGGCACCACCGACGTGCTGGCGCGCATCGTTGCGCAGTGGCTCACCGAAAAGCTGGGCCAGACGGTGCTGGTGGAAAACCGCGCCGGCGCGGGCAACAACATCGGCACCGAATCCGTCGTCAAGGCGCCACCCGACGGCTACACGATGCTGCTGGTCAACCCTGCCAACGGCATCAACGCCACGCTGTACAAGGAACTGAACTACAACTTCATGCGCGACATCGCGCCCGTGGCCGGCCTGGTGCGCACGCCCAACGTGATGGTGGTGACAGCCAACTTCCCGGCCAGGACCGTGGCCGAGTTCATCAGCCACTGCAAGGCCAACC
>JBBQMM010000301.1:0-5616 GCA_038328935.1 Burkholderiales bacterium | reverse complement strand
CCGTTTAGCCGTTTAGCCAGTCGGCAGCCGGGGCCGCCAGTCGAGCCTACGCGCCGGGTTCACGTCGGCGAGGTCTAGCCCCTGGGCCCCAGGGGCCCGCGTCCGCAGCGGCTCAGGCGCCCAGTTCAGCCAGCACACCCGAGTCCAGATCGACCAGCAAGCGGCTCAGCGCCGCCGCGTTCTTCGGGTCGGTGGCGCTGCCCTGTGCGTCCAGCAGCACCTCGCGGATGTGGTCGCTGCTGACCAGTTCCATGTCCCAGTCCGGAAACAGCCGCTCGCGCACTTCTTCGCCGGTGTTGAGCATGATGACTTCGTGGTGCCGCGGGTCGGCCCTCAGTTGCGCCATCAGCGCGAGCACGTTGTCGCGAGGCCCCTCCAGCCATTGAAAGAACACGCCACTGCCGAACACCAGCATGCCGGTGATGCCGTATTGCGGATTCAAACGGCGCGCGGTGCTGATGATCTGGTCCACCGCGGCCTTGTCGACACCGGCACTGGCGCGGCTGCAGTACACCAGGTTGAACAGCGCAGGCGCGCTTTCACGGCCGAAGCGCGGTTCGTCGCCATGGGCGGGGTGGTGAGCACTCATGGGCTGATTCCTGGTGGGCGGCTGAATACCCGGCTGTTGTCAGCGGGCGGCTTGCGCGAAGGATAGTGCAAGGGCCGTGCCACGGGCCCAGAGCGCCACGGCCCAGCCGGGCCGCCCACAATGGCTGCATGCCGCCTAACGCACCCACACCCACACCCACACCCACACCCACACCCACACCTACACCTACACCTACACCCGAACCCGCACCCGAACCCGAACCCGAACCCTTGCCCACAACCACACCCGCACTCTCAGCAGCCAGCGCTGCCGGTTCGCGCCGCAGCTTGCTGGCTGTCTTGCTGAGCCAGTTTGCCTTTGGCTTGCTCTTGATGACCATCAGCATCCCGTCGATGCAGGAGTGGGGCGCGATTTTCGGCGTTGAACAAAGCACCGTGCAGCTCACCTTCAGCAGCTACGTGCTGGCGTTCGGCGGCATGCAACTGGTTTACGGCCCGTTGTCAGACCGCTTGGGCAGAAAGGCCGTGTTGCTGGCGGGTCTGGCGCTGGCGGTGCTGGCAACCTGGCTGGCTGCGATGGCGCCTTCCATGGGCTGGCTGCTGGCGGCGCGGGTGCTGCAGGGAGCCGGCGCGGCGGCCAGCATGGTGGTGGGCCGCGCCATGGTGCAAGACGAATTTCAGGGGGCCGAGCGCACCCGCGTGATGGCCTACGTGGGCATGGCGCTGGGCCTGTGCCCGCCGGCGGCCACCGTGCTGGGCGGGCAGCTGCACGTGCGCCTGGGCTGGCAGGCCAACTTCGTGCTGATGGGCGTGCTGGGATTGCTGCTGTGGCTGGCGGCCTGGCGCATCCTGCCCGGGCGCCAGCCGTTGCCCTTCAGCGCGCAGGCCGCGGCTGCAAAACACGGCCTGGCCGACATGCTGCAGGCCTATGTCCGGCTGGGGCGCGAGCCCGCCTTTTGCATGATGGTGGTACTGCTGGGCTGCACCACTGCGGCGTTTTATGCATTTCTGGCCGGCTCCCCGGTGGTGCTGCGAGGCTACGGTCTGGGCCCCGACCGCATCGGCTTCGTCATCATGTGCGTCCCGCTGGCCTATATCGTGGGCAACTTCCTGACCAGCCGGCTGGCCAAGCGCCGGGGCGAGCGCTGGCTTTTGCGCATGGGGCAGGTCTTCACGCTGAGTGGCCTGGCGTTGATGCTGGTGCTGGCGCTGGCCGGCGTGCACTCGGTGTGGGCTTTTGCGCTGCCGCTGATGGTGCTGGGCCTGGGCCACGGTTTTCTGGTGCCGCCCACGCTGTCGGCCAGCGTCAGCCTGGTGCCGGCGCTGGCGGGTGCTGCCGCCGCCGTGGCCGGCGTGATGCAGCAGACCATGGGTGCGCTGGGCGGCTATGCCGTTGGCCTGGTGCCGCACGACGGTGTGTTGAACCTGGGTTGGCTGATGCTGGGCTTCAGTGTGGTGGGAGCTCTGGCGCATGGGCGCTGGCGGTACCTTTGCCGCGCGCAGGCTGCCGCAACATCCCAATCCTGAGTTCATCGGATACATGACGCAGCCGCTGGTGAAGCTGCGAAAAGCGCTGGCGCTGGCCGCCGAACTGGAAGGCCAGGCCCGCTGATCCTGCCCGACGCACCAGGCTGCGCTGGCCATCGAGCTCGGTGCCGCAGTCCTGGGTTTTGAGACCGCCTTCAACCCAATTGCAGGCTTGCGCTTGATGCGCCTGCGCTGATGAGCACGGCCTGCCTGAAGCAGGGTGATCAGTCGGGCGCGGCCGCTACCGCGCTGGACTGCGCTGCCGCCGCGGGCGTGTAGCGCCTGGGCAGAAGAATGACGAAGGTGGTGCCCTGACCCGCCAGGGATTCGAATTCCAGCGTCGCATCGAGCAACCCGCAAAGGCGTTTGACGATCGACAGCCCGATGCCCTCGCCCTCACGCTGCACCCTTCGGCCGTCCTGCGATGAAGCCGCTGTCTCATCGGCAGCGCGCGAATTGGCTGCAGGCGGGGCATCCAGCCCGCACTCCGCGTGCGCGACGTCACCCGAGTGTTGTGCTGACACCAGTTGTCGCGTTAGGTCGGTGGCCTGCGCCAGGCCGCGAGTCAGAGACGCCGTGTGCGCTGCTTGCAAGCCGGGGCCGGTGTCGGTGACGCGGATGTACCAGCGGTCGGCGGTGGCGCCCTCGGCGTACGGGCCCCAACGCACAGTGACGCCGCCCTTGGGCGTGTATTTGATGGCGTTGAGCACCAGGTTTTGAACGATGCGACGGATCTTGACCGCATCGCCTTCGATCACAAAAGCCTCTGGGCCGTCGAAGTTCAGCGACAGCCGGGCCTCGTCGGCGCCGGTCCGCAGGCCCTGGGCGATCTCGCCCAGCAGGGCTGACGCATCCAGTTCAGCCACCGTACGGCACTCCTGGCCGCCCTGCAGCCGCGCCAGACTCGTCACGTCCTGCAGCACGTGTTGCAAGGCCCGAACGTTGCGATCCAGTGCACCCAGAAACTTCTCTTGCAGCGCTGCCGTGGCGCGGGGCGACGCCAGGCCTGCGGAGGCCAGGACGACGATGCCCAGGTTGCCGCGCAGATCGTGTGCGGCCTGCTGCCACAGCTCGGCCCGCTGCACATCAAGCTGCCGCAAGGATTCCAGGGCCCGTTCCAGTTCGGCCACCTGCCCGGCTGCTTCGATTTGTTGCAGCTTGAAATACTGTGCCGTACTGGCGCCCAGTGCCACGCTGTACATGCCGGCCCAGACCGCACGCGCTTGGGCCAGTGCGGCCTGCGAAATGTCGGCGCGCATGTGCGCGCATTGATCCAGCGCGACGACCACGCATTCGTTCAAGCGACCGAGCTCGCGCGACACCTCGCTGAGGTCGAAGCCTTGCTGCCAGCGGTGCAGGCCATGCGCGGCGGCGTCGTCCTGGTGCTCGTTGGCGGTCGCCGCCCGGGTGTCGGAATCACGCGCCAACAGGCTGCGTTCGAAGTCTTGCAGCAGCGCGGGCAGATGGTCGTTGAGCTGGACCTTGGGCAGGGTGTCGCCGGTCGTCAGCTGCGGATCGGCGATGACCTTGCTACGCCACGCGTCCATGATGGTGTCGCGTTGGCCGGCAAGGTGCGCGGCCAGCGCGGCGAGTTGTTTGTGATCAGCCGTCATTCGATTGCGTCAGGTTGGGTGGCGAGAAAGTTTACGGGTGTTTGCCGCGAGGGTGATCGTAGACCCCCCACAGCGAGCCAAACAACGAGCCGACCAGCATGGCTTGCGGAGCAGCACGGGCAGCCGTGAGCGCCGGGCTTCAGCCGCATCAACGCGGCGCGCGGTGAAGAACAGAACCCTGGCTGCGCGCACGGCACTTTATGTGAAAGTGTTTCATGATCCGGGGCGCTGCCCCGCACCATGAAACTTAGCTCGAGCAGGTTCTTGTGCGCCGGGCAGGAGCTCCTCCTTTTCAGCCTGAGACCGTACGGTCTACGAAATAACCATTCAGTTCACAATGAATACCGAATAGTTCAATACTCGCGGCGCGCGGGCCGACAGCAGCATCTGGATGGCGGCGTCACAGCTCTTCAATCCCTCTCTTTACCCAGGACACTTTTCATGAAAAAGCTTCTCATCGCCTCTGTACTGTCCCTGTCGGCCTTGGCCGCGCAGGCCAAAGACATCGTCGAGACCGCCGTCGCCGCGGGCAGTTTCAAGACCCTGGCTACAGCGCTGCAAGCGGCTGGGCTGGTCGATACCCTGAAGGGCAAAGGCCCATTCACGGTGTTTGCGCCCACTGACGAAGCCTTCGCCAAGATTCCGAAGGCCGATCTGGACGCGCTGCTGAAGGACAAGGCCAAGCTCACCGCGGTGCTGACCTATCACGTGGTTCCCGGCAAGGTGATGGCCAAGGACGTGAAGGCCGGCAACGTGAAGACCGTGCAGGGCGGCGACATCATGCTGGCCACCGCGGGTGGCGTGACCGTCAACAACGCCAAGGTCGTGTCGGCCGATGTCGGCGCCAGCAACGGCGTCATTCACGTCATCGACACCGTTCTGATGCCCAAGTGATGAGGCTGCTGGCCTGCTTCGGCGGGCCAGCGAGTGCTTCGCTTCAAGCGCTGCGCGAACGGTCCAGCGCGCTGGCAGCGCCATCGAACTGACCCAGCGCCTGCGCCAAGAAGGGCATCACCGGCTGCATCTGTTCGAACAGCGTGTGCGGCGGGTTGGCCACGAACAGGCTGCTGCCCATCATGCCGAAGCCGCGTGCATCAGCTTGCGCCACCGTCAGCCGCGCGTGCAGCCAACCCTTCTTGCCGCCGCTGTCAACGGCAGCCTTCAGGCGCTGCGGCAATTGCGCGGCCTGCACCAGCTGCACCTGCGGCAACCACACCAGCACCACCGCATCGGCAAAGCGCTCCAGCGTTTCGCGCAGCGCAGCCAGCGTGCGGGTGTAGTCGGTCTTGATCTCGTAGCTGGGGTCGATCAGCACCACGCCGCGCCGCGTGGGCGGCGGCAGGTGGGTCTTCAGTGCGGCAAAGCCGTCCACCATCTTGACTTCCACGCCGTGCATGTCGCCCAGGTAAGACGCCAGGATCTTGTGGTCGGTGGGGTGCAGCTCGCTCAGGCGCAGCTGGTCCTGGCCACGCATCAGCATCTGCGCGATGGCGGGCGAGCCCGGGTACTGCTTGATGGCCTTCTGACCGTGCGCACTCTGGTCGTTGAAGGCCCGGATCAGCGCCACCAGCTCGGCTACCGGCGCCGGCAGGTCGTCCCGGTCCAGCAGCTTGAGGATGCCGTCCTGCGCCTCGCCCTTCTTCTTGGCGTAGTCGCCTTCGAGTGAATAGCCGCCGGCGCCAGCATGCGTGTCCACGTAGCGCCAGCCTTTGTCTTTGGCGTTCATGTGCTGCAGCACCAGCATCAGCACCAGGTGTTTCAGTACATCGGCGTGGTTGCCGGCGTGGAAGGCGTGTCGGTAGGCGAGCATGGGGTGGACTGTGCCATGGCGACTGGCGATAGGGAGCAAGCGCGATAACCTCGGTTCACACGCCCAGCACTCTTGCTGAACCCACGCACCCCATTTGGTGCCGAGCTGATGCCGAGC
>JBBQMM010000300.1:0-5619 GCA_038328935.1 Burkholderiales bacterium | reverse complement strand
CGTTCGCATCGAGCTTCCAGGTGCTGCGCGCCGGGATGGTGGTGTAGCCGCTGTCGGCGGCACTGGCGGCGACGTTGACGGCGCCGTACTTCTTCGCTTCCTTGATGGACTTCTTGCTCCACTCGCCGGTGTCGATGTAGTCGGCGCTGCTCTTGCCGCGCAGCATGTTCATCGGCACGATGGCGTTTTCGGCAATCGCGCCGCCCTGCATGAACAGCACCTTGTAGCTGGCGGGGATGTGCATCAGTTCGCGCAGCAGGGTTTCGGCTTCGTTGGCGATGGCGATGAACTCCTTGCCGCGGTGGCTCATCTCCATCACGCTCATGCCGCTGCCGTGCCAGTCCAGCATCTCGGCGGCGGCTTGTTGCAGCACGGGTTCGGGCAGCGCGGCGGGGCCGGCGCTGAAGTTGAAGACGCGGGTCATGCGGATGTGCTTTCGGGTGGTTGAGGGCGCTGGGCGGCGGGGAAGACCAGGGTGAATTATCAGCACTCGCGGTGTTGCCTCCGAGGTGCCCATTTTTGGGGATGGTCGCGCCTGCGCCGCGCGACACAATCGCGCAGATGAGAAGCATTAGCAAAGCCGCCGTGGTCGGGGCGATGATGGCCGTGGCACAAATCGTCGCACCCGCCCAGGCCCAGGCCCAGGCCCAGCCCGATGGCGACCACCGCGCAGTGCAGGCGGTGCGACTGGGCGCTGGCGAAACACTGCCCATGGACGGCACGCTGTCGCACCCGGCCTGGAAGCGGGCGCCGGTGTACGACCGCTTCGTCGAAAAAGACCCGGTCTTCGGCGCCGCACCGCCCCAGGTCACGCGCGTGCAGGTGCTGTTCGACGAGGCGGCGCTTTACGTGGGCGTGACGGCGCTGGACAGCCAGCCCGCACTCATCCGCGACCCCATCGTGCGCACCGACCAGGTGAACCGCACGCAGGACTTCGTGGCCGTCTACATCGACGCCATCGGCAGCAAGCGCTCGGCGCAGTGGTTTCGCGCCAGCGCTGCGGGCAGCATGGCCGATGGCCTGCACACCGCCAGCGACGACTTCGAGGACTTTTCGCCCGATTTCGACTGGGACGCCGCCGTCTCGCGCAGTGCCCAGGGTTACACGGCCGTCTTCAGGCTGCCCTTTGCCAGCCTGCGCTTTGCGCCCGGCGAACACGGCTGGCGCATGATGGTCGTGCGCCGGCTGCCGCGCGAGCAGTTCCACCTCGTCTCGTCGGTGCCGATCCCGCGCGACCTGCCCAGCTTCATCGACAACATGCAGCCCTTGCTGGGCGTGCAGTTGCCGCAGGACAGCCGCTGTTTGACGCTGCGCCCGGGCGTCACCGTGCGCCGCGACGAGCCCGCTTCTGGCGCTGCCAAGAACAAGGTCAGCGCCAGTCTGGACGCCAAGTGGCGGCCGCTGCCGCAAGCGGTGGTGGACGCCACGCTGAACCCCGACTTTTCGCAGGTGGCGCTGGACGTGCCGCAACTGGCGGGCAACTCGCGCTTCGCGCTTTTCTATCCCGAGAAGCGGCCCTTTTTCTTCGAGTCGGCCGACCTGTTGCGCACGCCCACCGAGGCCTTTTACACGCGCAGCTTCACCGAGCCGCGCTGGGGGCTGCGCGGCACCTGGCGCTCCACCGACTGGGCCGGCACCGCGCTGGCGCTGGACGACCGCGGCAAAGGCCTGGTGCTGCTGCCCGGCGCCTACGGCACCGACGCCACCGCTCAGCCGGCATCCAGGGTGCTGGCGCTGCGGGCACGCAGCGACGGCGCAGCGCTGTTGCCGCAGGGGCTGCAGCTGGGGGCGGTGCTGGCTTCTCGTGAGTACCTAGACGACCGGGGCCGCAACACCGTGCTCGGCCCCGACCTGGCCTGGCAACTGGACGGCAACTGGCGGGTGCGGGCGCAGTGGCTGCACGCGCAGACGTCGGCGCTGCCCGAGATCGACGGATTGCGCAGAGGGCCGCTGCGCGACGGCGACCTGCTGCACCTGCGGGTGTTCCACCAAACCGATCAGAGCGAAGCCAACCTGGGCATCGACGACATCGGCGCCGACTTCCGCCACGACAGCGGTTTCGTCAACCAGGTCGGCGTGCGCAAGACGCACGGCTGGCTGTCCCGCGGCTGGAACCGCGTCGGGCCGTTCAACCAGTTCTGGATCAACGCCGAGTGGAACCGGGTGGTCAACCGCAGCACCGGGGAACTGGTGTCCGAGAATCTGCGCCCGGGCATCTGGAGCACCGGCGCCAGCAATCTGGAATGGTGGGCCGAGGTCTATGGCCATTCGGTGCTGCGCACTTCGCCACAGGCGCCATTGCTGCGTGAACGCTATCTGGCCACCGGCCTGGTGATGACGCCCGCGCGCTGGTTTCCGATGCTGGATACCAAGCTCGTGTGGGGCCAGCTGGCCGACACGCAGGCGGGCGATGTGCGGCCGGGCGGCAGTTTCAGGCTGCTGGCCAAGCTGCGTCCGCTGTCGCACCTGGAACTGGAGACCACCGCCAACACCGCCTGGCTGCGCCGGGATGGCCAGCGCAGCTATGCTGAAACAGCAGTGCAGGGCCTTGCCGTGTGGCACTTCAATGCGCGCCACAACCTGCGTGCCATCGTGGAAAGAACATCGCTGTCGCGCCAGGCCGAAGGCGCGCAGGTGCCGCTGCAGCGCAGCAAGGACGGCACGGTGTCGGTCACCTACGGCTGGCGCGAGTCGGCCGGTACGCGGCTTTATGTGGGCTACAGCCGTGCCCGCAATGCGCTGGTGTCTGGCGACCACAGCCAGGAGCTGTACCTCAAGCTGCAGGTGGACGTGGACGAGGCGCGCTCGTTGTTGCGTCGGCGCTGAATGACAGCGGTGCGCGGTGGCGATGGTGGCCACTTGTAAGTCCGGCCTTGGCCTGACGCTGTAATCTGCACGGGCTGCTGATGCGAGCCACCCAGGCCCTGGACGCCCCTGCAGCTCCTGCAGCACCTGCTGTTTCGGCATTTGCTGCCCACGTCGTGCCCTACATCCACCCCAAGGAACCCGCCATGAGCAAGCCCATGATCGACCCCGAAGCCCTGATCTCGATGTTCGAGCAGGCCACTGCCAAACAAGGTGCCCAGTTGCGCAAAGCCGCTGGCGACGCCACCCTGGCCGCGTTGCAAGGCCGCGAGCTGACGCTGAAGAACATCCGCGGCGCACTGAAGACCGTGTCCGAAGCCGCCAGCCAGGGCGTGGCCAAGAACATGGTGCAGGGTGTGGACCCCGAGGCGCTGCTCGACAAGGCCGTGGCCGGCATGGACGACGCGCTACTGAAGGCGGTGCAAGCCAACCAGAAGGCACTGTCGACGCTGGCCGCCCAAGGCGCCAGCTTGCGCGACGGCCACCTGCAAAAGGCACTGGCCGACCTTGAGAAGATGGAAGACAGCCTGTTTGCGACGCTGAAGAAGACCGCATCGTCGGCCGGCGCACCGATGGCCGGGGCCTGGGGCTCGGTACTCGAGAAGATGCAGACCCAGGGCACGCAGTCGGGTGCGCAAGCGACGGCCACCGCGCAGGGCCTGGCCGACCAGATGCAGACCGCCGTGCACAGCTCGCGCGCCGCCGGCTTTCGCGCCGCGCAGGTGATGGCCGAAAGCTATACCGCCATGGTCAGCGGCGTGCTGCTGGGCATGAGCGAGGCGCTGCAGTCGACGACGCCGGACAAGAAGGCAACTCGCAAGTAGGTCGCCACCTGCCGCCGTGCAACCTGGCCCTGGGCCGGGTTGCCCGCAGTGTTGCGGCGCCGGTTGCGGCCTACACTGCCGCCCCATGAAAACCGTCGTCATCTCGGGCACCGGCCTGTATCAGCCGCCCCACGTCATCACCAACGCCGAATTGGTGGCGTCGTACAACGCTTACGCCGACCTGCAAAACCAGCGCCATGCCAGCGCGATCGCCGCCGGTGAGCGCGCGCCGTTGGTGCATTCCAGCGTGGAGTTCATCGAAAAGGCCAGCGGCATCCGGCAGCGCTACGTCATCGACAAGGCCGGCGTGCTGGACCCCACGCGCATGAAGCCGCACTTCGAGCCGCGGCCCGATGACCAGATCAGCCTGATGGCCGAGATTGCCGTCGAAGCGGCGAAGCAGGCGATGGCGGCGGCCGGCAAACAGGGCAGCGACATCGACGGCGTGTTGTGCGCTGCGGCCAACATGCAGCGCGCCTATCCGGCCATGGCCTGCGAGATCCAGCACGCGGTGGGTGCCGGCGCGTACGGGTCAGGTTGGGGCTTCGACATGAACGTGGCCTGTTCCAGCGCCACCTTTGCCATCGAGCAGGCCGCCAACGCCGTGAAGAGCGGCAGCGCGAAATGCGTGCTGGTGGTCAACCCCGAGATCACGTCGGCCCACCTGGAATGGCGCGACCGCGATTGCCATTTCATCTTCGGCGATGTCTGCACCGCGGTCATCGTCGAAGCTGCAGAGACCGCCACCACCGCCCACCCGTGGCAGGTGCTGGGCACGCGGCTGGCGACGCAGTTCAGCAACAACATCCGCAACAACGCGGGCTTCATGAACCGCTGCGAAGACACCGACCCCGACGCGCGCGACAAGACCTTCATGCAAGAGGGGCGCAAGGTGTTCAAGGAAGTGGTGCCGATGGCCGCGGCGCACATCGAAGGCCATCTGCACGAACTGGGTTTCGAGCCGACGCAGGTGCGCCGCTATTGGCTTCACCAGGCCAACCTGGGCATGAACCAGCTGGTGCTGAAGAAGCTGGTCGGACGCGACATGAACGGTGATGGGGGCGACGACCTGGCGCCCATCATCCTGAGCGAATACGCCAATACCGCCAGTGCCGGCAGCATCATCGCCTTTCACAAGCATCAGGCCGACCTTTCGGCCGGTGATGTGGGGGTGATCTGTTCTTTCGGTGCCGGTTACTCCATCGGCAGCGTGGTGGTGCGGCGGCTTTAGTCCGGTCGTCCGTTCCGCCTCAGGGCGGTTCCACGCGCGAAGAGCGGGCGATCAGACGCGTTTCGGTGCCCACCAGCGTGCCTGCCTTCCCAACCGCTCGTCAGTGACAGGCATGATCGGGCACTTCTGACTGTCTACCGTCGGCCATGCCGGCTGCAGGTTGCCCAGCGCATGTCCATCGATCCCGTTTCGCTCGCCTTTGCCGCCGGCAAGAGCTTTCTGCTCGTCCTGGCCACGCTGCTGCCTATCCTGAACCCGGCGGCGACCGCGCCGATCTTCCTCGGGCTGACCGAGGGCGCGAGCGAGAGCACGCGGCGCGTGCTGGCCCGGCAGATCGCGATCAACATGGTGCTGCTCATCACTGGGGCCATGCTGGTCGGCTCGTATGTGCTCGACACCTTCGGCATCTCGCTGCCCATCGTGCGCGTGGCCGGCGGCAGCATCATCGCCGCCAACGCCTGGCGGCTGCTCGCCGTCAGCCCGTCCGCACGCGACAGCAGGCAGTCCCTGGCCGACGCCTTCACGCCCGAGATGGCGCGCACTCATGCCTTCTACCCGTTGACCTTCCCGATCAGCTGCGGTCCGGGCTCGCTGGCTGCGGCCATCACCATCGGCGTCGCATTGCATGAACAGCAGCTGGCGCTGTCACTGGCGCGCTTTGCCGGCGGCTTCGGTGGGCTGGTCGTCATCGGCCTGGTG
>JBBQMM010000299.1:0-5627 GCA_038328935.1 Burkholderiales bacterium | reverse complement strand
GTCAACGAGCTGCTCACCAACGCCATCAAGCACGGCCAGGGTGCCAGCGTGCGTTGCAAATTGATCGGCCGCGACGAGGGCGTGTGCATCCGCATCAGCGGGCAGGGCGTGTTGACGCCCGGCTTCGACCTCAAGCGCGTGCCCGCCGGTGTGTCGGGTCTGGGCCTGGTGCGCGCGCTGCTGCCGCGGCGCAGCGCATCGCTGTCGCTGACGCAACAAGGCGCCGACGTGGTGGCGGAGGTGGAGCTGCGGCCACCGTCGGTGCGCTGGCCCGATACCGAGCCCCGCAACGAACACGATCAGCGACAATTGGAGCTATGAACAGCGCTCCCGACGCCGCCGTCCCGATGCTGCGCGCAACGGGCGAAGCCCCACGAAAAGCGCGCATTCTGGTGGTCGATGACGACCGCCTGGTGCTGGCAACCGTGACCCATGGCCTGAGCCAGGCCGGCTACGAAGTCATTGACGCCGACAACGGCGACGACGCCATTTTGCTGGCCCGCGAGCACCGGCCGCAGCTGGCGCTCTTGGACATCCGCATGGAGGGCAAGAGCGGCTTCGACGTGGCCGAAACGCTGCGCGACGCCTACGGCATCCCGTTCATGTTTCTGTCCGCGTTTTCAGACGCGGCCACGCTGGCCAAGGTGCAGGCTCTGGGCGCCCAGGCCTACCTGATCAAGCCGCTGGACGTGGGCCAGATCGTGCCCAGCGTGGCTGCCGTGCTGGCCCGCCTGGACGCCGCGGCGGCCGCCGGCACGCCACTGGTTGCCAGGCTGCCGGGCGCCGCGGGTGCCGCGGGTGCAACAGCGGGTGCAACAGCGGGCGCAACAGCGGTCGCCCCCGCTGAAGCCGTGGTGCCGATGGCCATCGGTGTGCTGATGCATCGGCATTCGCTGTTGCGGGCCGATGCCACCCGCCGCCTGCAGCGCCTGGCCGATGAGAACCGGCTCAGCCTGCCGGCGCAGGCTGAACGTTTGCTGGCTGCGGTGGAAGAGCTGGCGCGCTCTGCGCTCTAGCGGCTGACCCCGGCGCCGTGCCGGGTTGGGCACACAGCGCATCGCTTGGGCCGGTGGGCTTGATCGAAAGACTCCTGACGCGGAAATGTTCCATGATCCGGGACGCTGCCCGGAGTCATGAAACGCAGCCGCTCAGGTTTCGGACAGCGTGAAGCTGAAGGCTGCGCCGCGCGCCGGCTCGGCTTCGGCCCAGATGTCGCCACCATGCCGGCGCACGATGCGACGCGCCGAAGCCAGCCCCACGCCATGGCCGGCAAATTCACTGGCGCTGTGCAGGCGCTGAAAAACGCCGAACAGGCGCTCGGCCGCGCGCATGTCGAAGCCGGCCCCGTTGTCGCGCACCACAAAGGCCCGGCCGTTGCCATGGCGCACCGACACCAACGAGATCTGCGCTTTCGGGGTGCGCGCGCTGTATTTCCAGGCATTGCCGAGCAGATTTTCCAGCACCAGACGCAGCAACGTGGGGTCGCCCACGACCTGCAAACCGTCTTCAATGGTCACATCCACTTCGCGACCCGGCTGCCCGCGCTGCAGTTCGTCGACCACGTAATGCGCGATCTGGCTCAGGTTCACGGGTTGACGGTTCAGCGGCTGGTTGGACAGGCGCGCCAGCGTGAGCAGCGCGTCGATCATCTGGTTCATGCGCGCTGCCGCGTTCAACACGCGGTCGAGGTGGTCGTTGCCCACGCGGTCCAGCAGGTGGCCGTAGTCTTCTTTCACGATGCGTGTGAAGCCATCCACCACGCGAATCGGCGCGCGCAGGTCGTGCGACACCGTGAAGCTGAAGTTGTCAGCCTCGACGCTTTCGGCGCGCGCTGCCGCCAGCGCAGCTTCAGTGGCCTGGGCGGCCTGGGCGGCCAGCGCGGCCCGTGCAGCGGTTTCGCGCTCGGCTGCCGCTGCCCCCGTAACGTGTGCCAGCGCCAGCGCCTGCGCGCCCGTGCCCGGGCTTGTGGCGCCCGGGGGGCCAGCCAGTGCGTCGTTCTGGGCGACAACCGGCACCGCACGTGCCGTGCCCACAAAGCCCGCGAACCGACCCTGTTGATCGAGCAGGGGCTGCCCGTGCAGCATCCAGCGCGTGGCGGGCACTCGGCCGCTGGCGGGGTCGTCTGGCGCATGCGAGGCCGTTGGGGCTGGCTTGTCAAGGTCGGCGGAGGCCGTCACCAGCAGGCTCGAAAACGGTCTTTGTGCGGCCAGCGCCTCCTGCAACAGCGGGTCGTCAAACCAGGGCAGTGGGCTGGCGCTGGCCGCAGGCGCGCCATGAAGCAGGGCCGGGTCGGCAGTCAGGCCATGTGCGGCGTTGGTGCGCCACACGGTGTCGTTCATTGCGCCCAGCAAGGCCGCTTGCTGGCTGCGTGCAGCGTGGATCTCGGCCGCTTGCGCGCGCTGTTCCTCGCGTGCGGCGTGGATTTCCGCCGCCCGCGCGCGCTGCTCCAGCAACCGGCCCAATGCATAACCTGCCACGGCCAGCCCGACCAGGGCCAGGCAGGCGAACCACCACAGCCCGATCAACGGCGTGGGGTCTGTGGTGGCTGAGGCGCAGCCGGTCAACGCACAGGCTGATCCGCGAGCCATTGCTCTGGCTGATCCACGAGCCATTGTTCTGGCTGATCCACGAGCCATTGCTCTGGTCAAACCATTCACCAGACCCCGTGTCCCCGCAGCCGGGCGGCGCGTTGGGGCCGGCAGCGGTGCGCCGGGCGGCTTGGCGTCGGGCCGGCCAGGGTCTGGGCGCTCGGGGTTCGGGCACGGCGTCGGCCACTGCATCGGCATACGACGGCATTGTAAGGAGCGCCCTGATCACGGCGCCGCCACTCGCGGTCGCGCAGCGCCGTCCCTCGTCACCGGCGGCTGGCTCAAGAAGCCCTGCGGCTGACCGATACCCAATGCAAGCACGAGCAACTGCAGCCGGCGCCCAACCGGGCAGAGGCGCGATTAGCATCTGCGCTGCAGGTGCTCGGCAGGCGAGACAGGCAATCTCCGTCGGCTTTCCTCCATCACAAGAAAAACCTGGAATGGCACTCACGAACGATCCTCCGCCGCGAACCAGCGGCCTCGACGCTCAAGCGCTGGATCGCTTGCGCGAGCTCGACCCCGACGGGCGCCATGGCGTGGTGCATCGCGTGCTGACGGCTTTTGAAAGCTCGCTGGCCCGCATGTGCACCGTGCTCGAAGCACAGGCCCATGCCGAAGTGGCCGACGCTGGCGTCGTCAACGGCATTGCGCACACGCTGAAATCTTCATCGGCAAGCGTGGGTGCACTCAGCCTTGCGCACGCCTGTGCTGACGTCGAGTTGCGCCTGCGCCTGAACCCAGGTCGTGAACTGACACCAGAAATCCAGCAATTGCTGGACGAATCTGCCGCTGCGCTCGCCGCGGTTCGGGCTATGCTGCGTTCTTGAAACATTTCGCAACACCTGACCTTGACCAAGCCTGAAGTCATCGCAGACCCTGCAACCGGGGAAGCCACCGGGCAAGCCAGCGGGCACCCGTTCGGCGCCGGCTCCCAGCCGGGTGGGCCTCAGGTGCTGCTGGTGGACGATGACGAGGTCAACCTGTTGCTCACCTCGTTTGCGCTGGGCGAACGGGGTTTCAGGGTCACGGCCGCCGGCAGCGGCGCGCAGGCCCTGGTCTCGCTGGTCGAGCAGGCGCCGGACATCATCGTGCTGGATGCGCTGATGCCCGAGATGGACGGTTTCCAGACCTGCCGCGAGATACGCGGCACCCCCGGCTACGAAAACGTGCCCATCCTGATCCTCACCGGGTTGGATGACGACGCCTCCATCGCCCGCGCCTACGACGCCGGTGCCACCGATTTCTATGTCAAGGCGCCGCAGTGGTCGCTGCTCGGTGGCCGCCTGCACTACCTGCTGCGCGCTTCGAGAACACGCATCGAGCTTGAACGCAGCAAGGCCAAGCTGGCGCGCGCCCAAGACCTGGCGCGCATGGGCAGTTTCGAATGGCGCCGGCTCAGCGGCAGTGGCCTGACGATGTCGCAAGAAGCGCTGCGTGTGCTGGGCCTGGGCACGCAGGAGACGGTCAGCGTGCGCACCCTGGTGCGCATGGTGAACAAGGACGAACGCCGGATACTGTTGCGGCAGCTGCACGGCGCGCTGCGCCGCGCCAGCACCCTGACCACCGACGTGTCGCTGCTGCTGCTGGACGGCCGTCAGCGCATCATCCACGTCGAGGCCGAACCCGAGTTCAACGAGCGCGGCCAGGGTGCCGGTTATTCCGGCATCGTGCAAGACGTGACCGAGCGGCGCGTCGCCGAGGACAAGATTCGCCAGCTGGCCAACTTCGATGCACTCACCGGGCTGCCCAACCGCCGCCAGCTGCTGTGGCGCGCCGAGCGTGCGCTGGAGCAGGCGCGACGCATGCACCACCTGTGCGCGCTGCTGCTCATCGACCTTGATCGCTTCAAGATCATCAACGACACGCTGGGCCACGGCGCTGGCGACGAACTGCTGGTGGAGGTCGGCCGGCGGCTGCGCTCGTGCGTGCGCCACAGCGACCAGGTGATGGACGGTGCTGCCGAGACCCTGGGCCTGCGCTTCCACCGTGCGCTGGAGGCCGTGGGGCGCCTGGGCGGTGACGAGTTCGTGGCGCTGCTGCCCGAAGTGGCTGACGAAGCCGATGCCCAGCGTGTGGCCCAGCGGGTGCTGGACAGCCTGCGCGAGCCCATTTTCGTCAGCGGCCAGGAGTGCTTCGTCACCGCCAGCGTGGGTGTGGCGCTGTTTCCGCGCGACGGCAACACGGTGGTCGACCTGCTGCGCAATTCTGATGTGGCGATGTACTCGGCAAAGTCGCAGGGCAAGAATTCCTCCGCCGTCTACAGCCCCACGCTGGCCGGGCGGGGGCGCGCCAAGCTCGAACTGGAGACCGCGCTGCACAAGGCCATCGAGCGCGACGAACTGGTGCTGCACTACCAGCCCAAGATCGACGTGCATGGCGCCAAGATGGCGGGTGCCGAGGCGCTGATGCGCTGGCAGCGGGGTGGCAAGCTGGTGCCGCCTTGTGACTTCATACCGCTGGCCGAAGAAACCGGCCTCATCGTGCCGCTGTCCGAATGGGCCCTGCGCGAGGCCGCCAAGCAAGCCCGCGTCTGGAAAGACAAGGTGGGCTTCGCCGACTCGATTGCCGTCAACATGCCCAGCCGCTTGTTCGAACGCAGCGATCTCGTCGAGCACATCCACCAGTGCGTCACGGCCGTGAATGTGCCGCACCGGGTGATTCAGCTCGAGATCACCGAAGACAACCTGATGAAGGAACTGCAGAACGTCATTCCGGCGCTGCACCGACTCAACGAGATCGGCGTCGAGATCTCGATCGACGACTTCGGCACCGGCTATTCGTCGCTGGCCTATCTCACCACGCTGCCCATTTCAGAGCTCAAGATCGACCGCAGTTTCGTGCGCGACCTGGGCATCACGCCGCAGAGTTCAGCGGTCGTCACGGCCATCATTGCGCTGGCCCGCAGCCTGGGCCTGCGCGTGGTGGCCGAAGGCGTGGAGACGCTGCGCCAGATGGAGGTTCTGCACCGCCTGGGTTGCGGTTTGATGCAGGGCTTCCTGTTCAGCCGCGCGGTGCCCTCGGCCGAGCTGCTGAACTGGC
>JBBQMM010000298.1:0-5645 GCA_038328935.1 Burkholderiales bacterium | reverse complement strand
GGCCAGGCAAACGATGATGGCGACGCCTGGAGCGGCAGTTGCCACCGAGACGTCACTCCAGGGGCTGCCGGCGGCGGCGGGCATCTTGCCTTGTATCTTGGCCGCGAGGTCGGGGTCGTCGGGGTAACAGACGACAGCGGGGCTGTCCCGTTGTCCTTGCTGACGCAGGGTTTCTGCGGCGAGCAGCGCCTGGTGTGGATCGCCAAAAATGGCGGCCAAGGGCTTCAACGGGCGCGCCAGGAAATTCGGGTGTGAGGCCATGTCGAGTGCTCCTGTCAGCTGGGACTCTGCAGTTTCATTTGAAGCGGCAAGATCGGCGTTCGCCATCGAGCAATGCCGCAAACAGTCGTCGGACGGCGCCTACTTGGTGGCGCCTGCCTGGCCCGGGTGGCCCGCCTCGGGCGCCGTTTCAGCGCGCTCGGTGGTGTCGGTCTTTCGCGCGCCACGGATGTTCATGGCCGCCAGGGCCACCTGCAGTACCACGAGCGCCCAGGCCTGCGTCGACCAGCCCCAGGCCACCCAAAGCGCATTGCTGGCCAGGAACACCCAGAACCCGATGTTCCGGCGGTGTTCGTTGCTCGACGCGACAAACCAGGACGCAGCAATCGTCACCGCCATGGCCGGCCATTGCAGCAGGTCAACGAGGTGGTCCATGTGGCGCACTGGCGTTGGTTTTCCCGACGGGCGGCGGGCTGAGCTGCGATGTCTCGCCGCCAGCGGCCGACGGCAACAGTTGTGACGGCCATGAAGAGGGGCGCTCCTGCTCGTGGTCCACGTAGATGTAGAACGACACCAGCGACACCACCACCACCAGCACCAGCGCCAAGGTGGGGCTTGCAAACCAGGGCGGGATGGAACGAGTGGGCACGCTGTGCATGGTGGACTCCGGTGAATGGCTGTTGCTACGAACGGGCGGCGCCGATCAACTTGTTGATCGTGATCGGCAACTCGCGGATGCGCTGGCCGGTGGCGTGAAACACCGCGTTGGCCACCGCCGCAGCGGTGCCGACGTTGGCCGGCTCGCCGATGCCTTTGGCGCCTGAAGGGTTGGTCTCGTACTCGGCGCCGAAAGCGAACATGGTCTTGCTGTCGTTCCCGGCATTCGCGCCGCCGGTGATGTCGGCACTGCCCTTGTACAGACCCGCCGTGGTCTTGCTGCGGCTTGTGTCGGGTGCATCGGGCGTGTCGGGCGTATCTGGTGCCGCCATGTGCTGTGCTCCTGCGTGCTCACGGGTTGAACCCGACGGCATGGCAAGCGGGGTGCCAGGTGCCGGGGTTCCGCGGCCGGCGTTGTTGCAGTCATGGCCACGGCTGGTCTGTGCCCGCAGACAGGGACCAGCCTGGCGAGTCTCCACACCCGGGTGCCAGCGGCGATGGGGCGCTGACATTTCCTGCGCGTGGGAACCCATCGCGACGGCGCGTCGGCAAAGCTTTCGGCACGCTTTACCCGTGCTGTGTGCAGCGCGGCGTGCCGCGCTGAGTAAATGCGGGGCGCCGCGGCCGTGGAGGGCGCCGAGCCGTGGCGCCGCTGGCGCGTCGCGTCTCGCTGCTGTGCAACCAAACCGTGTAACCAAAGTGTGTAACCAAACTGTGTAACCAATCGCACACAGACGCGGCCATACTTTGGAGGTCGCCGTTTTCACGCATCGACCATGACCCCACCCCTATCGCCGGCTCACACCGTGCCTCAGCCGCCGCGCGACATCTATATGGCGCTCGTCGTGGCGGTGGCGTTGTTGCTGGCCTGCGGTGCCTACAGCTGGCGCGCCGGGCGCAACGTCGACGCCGCGCTGGCGACGCTGCAGCAGTCGCACGCCATGGAGGCGGCGATCGGGCAAGTGCTGATGCTGACCACCGACGCCGAGACCGGCCAGCGCGGCTTCATCCTCACCGGCGACAACCGTTACCTGAGCCCCTACGAGGCCGCCGAGGGCCGGTTTGACGCGGCGCTGCAACGGTTGCAGCAGCTGGCTGCAGACGACCCCGACACGGCTCCAGACGCGGTGCCGCGCGTCGCGGCGCTGAGTGCCGGCGTGGCGATCAAGCGCGACCAGCTGCGCCAGACCATCGCGCAGCGCCGCGAGCAGGGCTTCGAGGCCGCGCGCGCCACCGTCGACACCCATCTGGGCAAGCAGACGATGGAAGCTTTGCGCGCGCAGGCCGCGGTGTTGACCGTGCAAGCAGCGGCGCGCGCATCCGCCGCGCTGCAGGCCACGCAGACGCAGCAGCGCCGCGCAGCGCTCGCCGGCTGGGCCACCACCTTGATGGCCTTGGCCGCCACGCTGGCGCTGGGCGTGTTGGGCGCGCGCAACCGGCGCGCCGCCGCCCAGGTGGCTGCCGAACGCGCGCGGCTGCGCTCGGTCGTCGATGCGATGCCGACCTTCGTCGGGCTGCTGGCAGCCGACGGCACCGTGCTCGACGCCAACGACGCGCCGCTGCGCGCAGCCGGGCTGCAGCGCAGCGATGTGGTCGGCCTGAAGTTCTGGGATTGCCCCTGGTGGACGCACGACCCGGCCGTGCAGCAGCGCCAGCGCGAGGCCTTCGAGCGTGCCAGCGCCGGCCACACGGTGCGCTTCGACGAGACCATTCGCGTCCAGGGCGAGGGCGGCCAGGATGCACGGGCCGTCATCGCCTACACGTTGCAGCCGGTGTTTTCAGACGGGGTGCTGACGATGCTGGTGCCCTCGGCCATCGACATCAGCGCCCGCGTGCAGGCCGAGCAGGCGCTGCGCGACAGCGAAATGCGGGCGCGCGAGCGCGCCGAGGAACTGCAGGTGCTGATGGCCGCGCTGCCGGTGGCGGTGTTCATCGCCCGCGATCCGATGTGCGCGGAGGTCGTCGGCAACCCGCACGCGTACCAACTGCTGGGCATGCCGCAGGACAGCAACCTCTCGGCCAGTGCGCCCAGCGACATGCCGCAACGCCAACCGTTCCAGGAGTTCCGCCAGGGTCGGCCGCTCGACACCGGTGAACTGCCTTTGCAGCGTGCCGCGCGCGACGCCGTCGACGTGAATCTGGAGGAGATCAGCTTCGTTTTCACCGGTGGCGCCGTCAAACATCTGCTGGGCAGCGCGCGACCGCTGCGCAATGCCGAAGGCGCGGTGCGCGGCGCCATCTCCGCCTTCGTCGAGATCACCGACTTCCGCCGCGCCCAGGAACAGCTGCGCGAACGCGACCTGCAGATCACTTCAGTGACCGACAACAGCCCCGACATCCTGGCGCGCTTCGACCGCGGGCTGCGGCACGTCTTCGTCAGCGCCGCCGTCACCCGCGCCACCGGCATTCGGCCCGAGGTCCTCATCGGCCGTACCAATGCCGAGCTCGACATGCCGCAGCCGCAGTGCGCGCAATGGGACGCGGCCCTGCAGGCCGTGTTCGAAACCGGCCAGCCGGGTGCGATCGAGTTCGAGCTCGACGGCCCGGGTGGAGTGCGCCACTTCCGTTCGCGGCTGGTCCCAGAGCGCGACGCTGTCGGTGCCGTCGCGCATGTGCTGGGCGTGACCACCGACGTCTCCGAGACCGTGGCCGCGCGCAGCGCCGCCACCGCGGCGCTGCTGCAGGCCGAACACCGCGCCGATGAAGCCGAATCGGCGCGGCGGCTGCTGCAGGGCATTCTCGAGTTCATTCCCGAAGGCCTGGTGATCGCCGAGCCGGGCGCCAACGGCGGCGTCGAGGTGCAGATGGTCAGCCGCTTCGCCAGCGAGATGCTCAGCCAGACGCGGTCGGTGCTGGCGGGAACACTGGCCCAGACCTTCGAAACCTGGGGGCTGCGGCGCGAGGACGGCACGGTCCCGGCGCTGCACGAGCTGCCGATCGCGCGCGCCGTGCACCAGGGCGAAGTCGTTCTCGATGAGGAATGGCAGCTGCACCGCGGCGATGGCCAGGGGGTCTCGGTCCTGTGCAGTGCCGGTCCCATCCGCGATGAGGCCGGGCGCATCGTCGCCGGCGTCGTGGCCTGGCGTGACATCTCGCCCCTCAAGCGCGTGCTGTCCGAACTGCGCGACGCCGACCGGCGCAAGGACGAATTCCTGGCCACGCTGGCGCACGAGTTGCGCAACCCACTGGCGCCGCTGCGCAACGGGCTGCAGATGCTGCAGCAAACCAGCGACCCGGCGGTGGCCGCCCGGATGCGCGAGATGATGACGCGCCAGCTCTCGCACATGGTGCGGCTGATCGACGACCTGCTGGACGTCTCGCGCATCACCAGCGGCAAGGTGGCGCTGCGGCTGGAGCACTTGTCGCTGCGCGTGGTCGCCGGGCTGGCGGTCGAATCTGCGCGCCCGCTCATCGAGGGCTCGCGACACACGCTGGTGTGCGACTTCCCGGCCCAGGACCTGTGGGTGCACGGCGACCCCCACCGGTTGGCCCAGGTGATGGGCAACCTGCTGACCAACGCCACCAAGTACACGCCGCAAGACCCGCCGGGCGGCGGCCGCATCGTGCTGAAGCTGCAGGCGCAGGGCGAGCAGGCGCTGATCAGCGTCAGCGACAACGGCCTGGGCATTCCGCCGCACCTGCTGGACGAGGTGTTCGGCATGTTCACCCAGGTCAACCAAACGCTGGACCGCGCACAAGGCGGGCTGGGCATCGGCCTGGCGCTGGTGAAGAAGCTGGTGCAGCTGCACGGCGGCGAAGTGGTCGCGGCCAGCGAAGGCGAAGGCCGTGGCAGCGTCTTCACGGTGAGCCTGCCGCGGCTGCAGCCCATGGCGGCGCCCGCGCCCGGTGCTGCCCCGGCGGCGTCTTTGGCGGCGTCTTCGGCGGCGTCTTCGGCGGCTGTGGCCGCCCAGCCCGTCGCCGCCCTCCGCCTGCTGGTGGTCGACGACAACCAGGACGGCGCCGACTCGCTGGCCGAGCTGCTGGCGGCGCTGGGGTACAGCACGCGCACGGTTTACAGCGGCCGCGCAGCGCTGGCCGCGGCGCGCGACTTCAACCCCGACTGGGTGTTGCTGGACATCGGCCTGCCCGACCTGGATGGCCACGAGGTGGCGCGGGCTCTGGCTGCAGACCCGCTGCTGTGCCGCGCGCGGCGCGTGGCGGTCAGTGGCTGGGGCAGCGAAGCCGACCTGCAGCGTTCGCGCGCCGCCGGCTTCGCGCACCACCTGACCAAGCCGGTCGAACCGGCCGCCTTGCTGGCCCTGCTGGCAGACCCGAACGCCTGAGAGCATCCCAGGCCCCTGTCGGCGCCCGGCGTTCGCGGAGAAAAAAGGGCGTCACGGCCGGGCCTTTGCTCCCTCTCCCTTCCAGGGAGAGGGTTTGGGTGAGGGTGCAATGCCGGCAAATCAACGACTTGGAAGTTTTGTTTCTCATGAGACCAGAAGCGCTCTCCTCGACACCTTCATCGAGCCGGCAGGTCCGGCATCCCGCCGGTCGCGCCAGACCAGCGTGCGTTGGGGCAGCCGCATCGTCACCGTCGGCGGTGACGCACCGGTACGCGTTCAGTCGATGACCAACACCGACACGGTCGACGTCATCGGCACCGCGATCCAGGTCAAGGAGCTTGCGCAGGCCGGCTCGGAGATGGTCCGGATCACGGTCAACACACCGGAAGCGGCTGCCGCCGTGCCGCACATCCGGGAGCAGCTCGACCGCATGGGCATCGAAGTGCCGCTGATCGGCGACTTCCACTACAACGGGCATCGCCTGCT
>JBBQMM010000297.1:0-5709 GCA_038328935.1 Burkholderiales bacterium | reverse complement strand
CGCACCGCCTGGGCTGTGGCTGTAGCTGCCGCAGTCTGGCTGGTGCTGCCGGCCTGGGCTTCGTCGACCTTCACCGTAGCACCCGGGCAAAGCCTGGCGCAGGCCGTGCAGCAGGCCGCCGACGGCGACGTCATCGAACTGCTGACGGGTGTGCATCGCGGCCAGGTGGCCGTGTTGGTGCAACGCCGGCTGACCGTGCGTGGCACCGCCGGGGGCCGCCGGCCCGTGCTGCTGGCCGACGGGCAGAGCGCCGAAGGCAAGGCCATCATCGTCGTCCGTGGTGGCTCGGTGCAGATCGAGAATCTCGAGTTCCGCGGCGCCCGCGTGCCCGACCACAACGGGGCCGGCATTCGCTTGGACCGCGGTCAGCTGTGGGTGCGCAACTGCGCCTTTTTCGACAACCAGAATGGCATTCTGGCCGGCAACGTCGACGATGCAGAACTGAGCGTAGAGAACAGTGCATTCGGTCAGGCGCCGCCGAACACCACGTTGCCGCACCTCATCTACGTGGGCCGCATCGCGCGCTTCGTGTTGCAGGGCAGTCATCTGTCGGGCGGCCTGAACGGGCATCTGGTGAAGTCGCGCGCGCGCGTCAACGAGGTGCGCTACAACCACCTCGTGGACGGTGCCGCGGGCCGTGCGTCCTACGAGCTCGAGTTCCCCAACGGCGGCAGTGCCACCGTGGTCGGCAACGTCATCGCGCAGGGCGAGCACAGCAGCAACCCGGCCATCGTGTCCTTCGGTGCCGAGGGTGACGTGCCGGCCGCCGAGCCGCGGGTCTTGCGTGTGCACAGCCTGGTGCTCATCAACAACACGCTCGTCAACAGCGGTTGGCGGCCGGCGCAGTTCGTGCGCGTGCACGAGGACCGCCTTCGCAGCCCCGTCATGCAACGGTGGGTGAACAACCTTTTTGTCGGGCTCGGTGTGGCTGATGTGGTCTGGGCTGATCTGGCGCTTGGCAACTACCCGGCGCTGGCGGTGGCGTTGCGCAACCCGGCGCAGGGAGACTTCAGTTTGCATGCCTCGTCGTTGCTGCGCGGCCGCGGCATCGCGCCGCAAGACCTGGACAACAGGCCGGACAACGGGCCCGACCGCGCACTGCGTGCGCTGTGGCCAACGGCCGAATTTTCGCCACCGCTGGGCAGCCGGCCGCTGTCCGAATTGAAGCAATGGTCTCCTGGCGCGCACCAGTAACCGCTGACGCGCCGCTGCACGACCGGGTGCCCCCGATGCTCGAACGAATCCGCGCTTCCATTCCGGCCCTGCCGCCTGCCGAGCAACGGGTGGCCAAGCTGCTGCTCACCGATGCGCGCAGCTTTGCCACGCTGCCGGTCACCGAACTGGCCGCGCGCGCGCACGTCAGCAAGCCCACCGTGGTCCGCTTTTGTCGCAGCGTGGGCTACGACGGGCTGGCCGACTTCAAGCTCAAGCTGGCCGGCAGCGTGAATGAAGGGGTGCCTTTCGTGCACCGGTCGGTGGACGACGACGACAAAGCCTCGGACCTGGTGGTCAAGGTCATCGACAACGCCGTGGCGGCCATGCTGCGCTACCGCAATGCCGCCGCCAGCCAGTCGGTAGAGCGGGCCATCGTGGTGCTGACACAAGCCGGCCGCGACGGCAGGCGCATCGAGTTCTATGGTGTGGGCAATTCAGGCATCGTGGCGCAGGACGCGCAGCACAAGTTCTTTCGCCTCGGCGTCAGCGCCACGGCCGTCAGCGACGGCCACGTGCAGCTCATGAGCGCCACCATGCTGAAGGCCGGGGACTGCGCAGTCATCATCAGCAACTCGGGGCGCAGCAAGGACCTGATCGACGTGGCCGAGATCGCGCGCAAGAAGGGCGCCCACATCGTCGTCATCAGCGCCGGTGGTTCGCCGCTGGCCCAGCAGACACGGCACGCACCGTTGCAGGGTGCCCAGCTCATCCTGCTGGCCGCCGACCACCCCGAAGACAGCGACCGCTACAGCCCGATGGTGTCGCGTCTGCTGCACCTGCTGATCATCGACATCCTGGCCACTGGCGTGGCGTTGCGGCTGGGTTCGGCATCGCTGCGGCCGATGCTGCAGGAGATCAAACGCAACCTGCGCTTGCGCCGTTACGTGGCGTCGGACCGCGCCGACCCCGACGGCGGATCAGCCAGCGACAGCAGTTCTTCCACGCCATAGAGCTGCGCCAGCTGCAGCAGCTTGGGCGGCGCGCTGTCCACCACCACGCTGCGCCCGGCGGCCTGCGCCAGGCGCCGCGCCTGCAACAGCAGCGCCAACGTGCTGCTGTCCACCGAGCGCAATGCGCTGGCGTCGATGTGCAGCACGCCGCTGCCTTCAGCCACCGCAGCAGGCAGCGTCTGCGCCAGCGCGGCGGCTTCTTGCAGGGTGGCGGTGACGGGCAGTTGCATGGGCGGTTACGAGGGAATTTCCATCGGCTGTTGTATCGGCTGGTGTATCGGCAGTGGTATCGGCAGTGGTATCGGCAGTGGTATCGGCAGTTGTGTCGGCAGTTGTGTCGGCAGGCCGTGGCCTGGCTTCAACTCTTGGCGGCTGCCTTGTTACGTTCCAGCAAGTTGGCAATCAGGCCGTCGATGCCCCCCTGACTGATGACGCTGGAGAACTGCGAGCGGTAGTTTTGCACCAGCCACAGGCCGCCGACGTTGACGTCGATGATCTTCCAGGCGTCGCTTGCACCTGCACGGTCCAGGCGGTAGTCCAGTTTGATGGCTTCACCCTTGCCGCGTACTTCGCTCTGCACCACCACTTGCGTGCTGCCCTGCACCGGCAGCGTCTTGGTGATTTCAACCGACTGGTCGCGCAGCTGCGTCAACGCGCCCGAGTAGACACGCACCAGCAGCGTCTTGAACTCGGTCTGCAGCCTGGTGCGTTGCTCGGCAGTCGCTTCGCGCCACTTCGGGCCCACCGCCGAGCGCGTCATGACCTCGAAGTTGACGTGAGGCATGACCTTGCTTTCCACCAGCCCCAGGATGCGGCCGAAGTCGCCACCCTGGATGGCCTTGTCGGCTTTGGCAGTGTCGATCACTTCCATCGAGATCTGGCGCACCAACTTCTCGGCACTGCCATCGCTTTGCGCCATCGCGGCGGCTACAGCGAAGCTCAATGAAAACAGGGCTATCAGCTTCTTGATGAACACGGTAACGGTTCCTTTGGGTCAGCGGCTGTTTGCCGCACAGCCTTAACGGTTGAGAGCGCTGGGCGGTTCACCGGTGGGCAACCGATAGCGGAGTGCACTTCACTTTGGCGCCGGTCTGGCAGGCGGCGGCGGGCTGTCGCCGGGGTCGCTGTTGTCAGCCGCGGGGGGTGCCGCGCCGTCCAGCACGGCGTTGAGTCGGCGCGCAAGATAGGCTTCGCGCACGAAGGTGTACCTGTCCAGCGCCACGTCGTCGATCATCCTCAGGGTCGATATCAGGTTCGCGCGCACGTTCACGACTTCCAGCGTCGTGATGCCCAGGCTGGCGTTGCTGTTGGTGGCGAGCGACGATGCGGATGCTTGCCGGTCCAGCACCAGCGCGCCGGTGTCGCGCACCGTGGAGGGGCCCAGCAACGGCAGCACCAAATAGGGGCCGGGAGCCACACCCCAGCGGCCCAGGGTCTGGCCGAAGTCTTCGTAACGACGAATCAAGCCCATCTCGCTGGCCGGGTCGAGCAGACCGCCCAGACCGAAAAGCGTGTTGGTGGCCACGCGCATGCCCATTTCCAGGCCGTACTGAATCTTGCCCTGGAGCAGGTTGTTGACTGCCGACCACACATCGCCGATGTTGCCGTATACGTTGCTGATGCCGGTGCGCACCAACTCGGGCAGCACCTTGCGGTAGGTCTCGGCCACCGGCTTCAGCACGGCGGCGTCGAGCGCATCGTTGAAAGCGTAGACCTTGCGATTCCAGTTTTCCCATGGGTCGGCGGCCGGGGCTGCCATGGCTGGCGTCGCACCGGGTGTCGCGGGGGTGGTGGCACAACCGGCCAACGCGCTCAGCACGCCCAGCAGTACCAGCAGCGCCAGCAGCCTTGATGGGGTTCTCACTTGCCGGCCCCCGACGCCGCGGCGGCTGGCGCAGCAGGCGCTTCAGCGGCCTTGCCGGTCATGAACTGTCCGATCAGATTTTCCAGCACCACGGCGGACTGGGTTTGAGCCACCGTTTCACCCGATGCCAGGTTCTTGTCGTCGCCGCCCGGCTCCATGCCGATGTACTGGTCACCCAGCAGGCCGGAGGTCAGAATTTTGGCCGCCGAGTCTTTCGGGAACTGATAGACGCGCTCGATGTCCATCTTCACCACACCCTGAAAGGTCTTGGGGTCGAGTGAAATGGCGGTTACCCGGCCCACCGTGACGCCTGCACTGCGCACGGGGGCGCGCACCTTCAGGCCGCCGATGTTGTCGAAACGGGCGTGTACCGTGTAGGTGTCGCTGCCACCCACGCCGCCCAGATTGGCCGCTTTGAGGGCCAGGAATACGAGGCCCAGCATGCCCAACAGGAC
The DNA here is from genome assembly GCA_038328935.1 of Burkholderiales bacterium. Classification (GTDB taxonomy): domain Bacteria; phylum Pseudomonadota; class Gammaproteobacteria; order Burkholderiales; family Burkholderiaceae_C; genus Rubrivivax. The sequence goes on along the minus strand of JBBQMM010000297.1, from coordinate 1,225 downwards.
GAACATGCCGACCAGCGTCTCGATACCTCTTTTGCCCATTTGATTTGGTCTCCGTGACGAGCACCGAACTTACGGCGTCGAGAACATCAAGGCTGTGAGGATGAAGTCCATACCCAGCACCCACAGTGAAGAAATAACCACCGTGCGGGTGGTGGCGTAGGCCACGCCCTCGGGCGTGGCTTCTGTTTCGTGGCCCTGGTAGAGCGCCACCACGGTGCAGATGACGCCGAAAACGGCGGCCTTGAAGAGGCCATTGCCGACGTCACGCACGACGTCCACCTTGGTCTGCATGATGGACCAGAAGTTGCCGGCATCGACACCGATCAGCAGCACCGCCACCACGTAAGCACCCATGATGCCGACGGCTGAAAACAGCACCGCCAGGATGGGCATGGAGATGATGCCGCCGATGAAGCGCGGCGCCAGCACGCGCGCCTTGGGGTCGATGGCCATCAGTTCCATGGCGGCCAACTGCTCGCCGGCCTTCATCAGGCCGATCTCCGCCGTCAGCGACGTGCCGGCACGCCCGGCGAACAACAGCGCGGTGACGACGGGCCCGAGTTCGCGCACGAGCGACAGGTTCACGACCAGACCGACCGAATCGGCCGCGCCGTAGGTAGACAGGGCGTAGTAGGTCTGCAGCGCGAGCACGAACCCCACCGCCAGCCCCGACGACATGATGACCAGCAGCGATAGGTTGCCCAGCGCATGCACCTGGGCGACGGCGAAATACGGCCGCCGCAACGACGCCGGCAAGGTGCGAAGCAGGGCGACGAGGAAGAACGCGTGGTGCCCGAGCGCCCGCAGGGCCTCGATGACCTGGCGACCGAGCGCCGCGAGCGCGTTCATGGTGCAGACCCACGCACGCCGAAGTCTTGGGCGAGCGGCGGTGCCGGATAGTGGAATGGCACCGGACCATCGGGTTCGCCCCGGATGAACTGCCGCACGCGGGGGTCTTCGCTGGCGCTGAGTTCCTCGGGCCGACCGCCGGCGATGACATGGCCGGGCGCAGCCATGATGTAGGCGTAGTCGCAGATCGAGAAGCATTCCTGGACGTCGTGGGACACCACCAGCGAAGTGGCGCCGGTGGCGTCATTGAGCTTGCGTATCAGGTTGGCGGTCACGCCCATGGCGATCGGGTCCAGGCCCGTGAAAGGCTCGTCATAGAGCAACACTTCGGGGTCGAGGGCCATGGCGCGTGCCAGCGCGACGCGACGACCCATGC
>JBBQMM010000296.1:0-5733 GCA_038328935.1 Burkholderiales bacterium | reverse complement strand
CCAGAGCATCCGCGACGCACTGTCGGCGCGCCACGTGCCCAACGACATCTACCAGGTGGCTGCCATCCCGCGCACGCTGTCGGGCAAGAAGCTGGAGCTGCCGGTGAAGAAGCTGCTGATGGGCGCCGACGCGGCCCAGGTTTTGAATCGCGACGCGATGGCCAACGCGGCCAGTGTCGACTGGTTCGTCGCGTTTGCGCGTCAACGCGCCGCCGCCGCTGCTGCAGCCGTGACTGCGGCCGCAACTGCAGCCGCAGCCGCAGCCGCGCGCTGAAGGGTCAGCCGGTGGCCAGCGCCACGATGGCACCCGCGGGCAGCGCGCCCGATTGCCGGGCGCGTTCCTGCCCGCCTTGCCAGCGCACCAGGGTGGGGATGCTGCGCACGGCGAAGCGTGCCGACAGCGCCGGGTTGTCGTCGCTGTTCACCTTCACCAGCAAGGCCTTGCCCGCCAGCTGACCGGCGGCCTGCGCGAAGGCAGGCGCCATGGCGCGGCAGGGCCCGCACCACGGCGCCCAGAAGTCCACCAGCACCGGCAGCGCGGTGGCGGCCATGGCAGCGTCAAAGTTGGCGTCGCTCAGTTCCAGCACCTGGCCCTGCAGCAACGGCTTGCCGCAGCGTCCGCAGTTGGGTGCTTCGCCGAGGCGGGTCACCGGCACGCGGTTGGTGGCGCCGCAGTGGGTGCATGGCACGTGCAGGGGCGAGGGTGGGGGGGCTGCGGTCTGGTCCATGCCCTGTATCTGGGTGCGGTGGCGGCCGGTTCAAGGGGAGGCCCGTGCGCGCGCTGAGTGTCTTGGGCGCCCCTGCGTGCGGTGAGTTCCCTGCAGACCCTGCGGGCCTGGAGTTCCCCCCAGGCCAGCTGCGCAGGCCTTCAGCGGCGGCCGGACCGTTCATCGCGGTGCGGGCTTTGCTGGCGCTCCTGCCGCGCCAACGTCAGCTGTGCGTCCAGCTCGGCCTCGGTCATGCGTTTGAGCACGAGGAAGTTCGACTTGGTGAGCGTGCTGCTTTCGAAGGTGCGCAGCAGCGCGCTGCGTTCACGCCGCGCGGCATCGGCCACCGGGTCGCCGGTGCTGGCAGTGGGGGCGTCAGCTGGCGCTGGCGGCTGGGCCATCGAGGGCTGGGCGCGCCCGCTGCGGCCGCTGTCGTCGCGCGGGCTGCGTTCGTGGCGAGTCTGGAGTGGAGACCCTTCGTGCCCCGTCGGGCGGGGGCCACGGCCGTCGGCGGGCGCTCGCGGTCGGTCGTCGGGGCGTGGCTGCCCGGGACCTCCGGGCGCTGTCTGCGCGCCGGCACCGCGGGCGCGTGGTCCTCTGTCGGGGCCACTGCCTGCTCGGGCAGCGTCGGGGCGGTGGCCGGGGCGGCCACCACCGGCGCGTTCTCCGGCGCGTTCACCGCCGGGTGCCGGCCGCGGGCCGTCGGGCCGGGGCGGCCGCGCTCCAGGTGCCCGCTCGGGCCGGTGCTGCTGCGGCGGCGGCGCGGTGCCTGAGCCGCTGGCATCGGGAGCCGCGCCGTCAGCGGTTGCGCCGGGCGGTGGTGCACCGCGGGCAAGCGGTGCCGGCCGCTGCCGCTGGCGCTGCGCCGCGCGCCGCTCATGCACGATGGCCTTGCGGCGCTCCAGCTCGGTGACGGCGGCGGCGCGGTGCTCTTCACTGATCTCGCCGGCCGCTTGCCCGTCCAGATCGAAACGGTGGGCGGCCGCCAGCAGTGCGCGGATGTAGGCGGTGCTGGTGGTGTGGCGGTGCAGGTAAAGCGACAGCGCCTTGCGGCTGAACGTGCCTGGGGCGCGCAGTTGGATGTCGGTCTGGATGCGCAGCTTCACCGGCAACGACACGCCAGCGCCAAAGAGCGCCGGGAACTGCTGCGCCAATGCCGCGGCACAGGCGGCTGGCGACAGATCGGCCACCTTGGGTGCCGCAGGGCTGGCGGCGGCTTCTGCCGGGGCTGCGTCGCCCTGCAGTTGCGAAGCGCCATCGGGCGCGGGCTCGCTGCCCGCGGCTTCAGCTGCGGCCGGTGGCGGGTTTTCGCTGCCTGCGGGTGCTGCCGGGCCGGGGGCGTCAGCCGCTCCTGCCAAGCCTTCATCGAGGCCGGGAGTTTGCGAGCCTTCAGTCGAGCCCTCGGTCGAGCCTTCCATCGAGCCTTCCGTCCAGCCTTCCGTCCAGGCCTCCGTCGAGCCCTCGGTCGAGGCCGTGGTCGAGCCCTCGGTCGAGCCCTCAGTCGAGCCCGCGGTCTCTTCGGCCTTGGTGCTGGGTGGCGGCTCGTGCGGCAGCGGGTTCGCAGCGCCGGTCTGGGCTTCGGTATCGGTCGTTTCGGGCGGCTTGGGGTTCATGTCGGTGCGCCGGGAGGGCGGTGGTCAGCCGGGGATTGTCAACGCTGCGGCGCTGGCGGAACAAATGGCGTCGCCGGCTGCCGTGGTGGCGGTTGCGGTGGCGGTTGCCGCGTTGGTTGTGGCTGCGGTTGTGTCGCTCGCACCGGGCGGTGTGCCACCAGCGCCGCGCTCGCCGTGCAATTTCACATCTGCTTTCCATTTTGTGCCGCCCACCACTGGTTCGGGGGTGACTTGCTGCACCCAGGAGCAGCGGGCCCCCGCCTATGATCTTCAGCAGTCAAGAATCCAGGGTCAGCACGTGGCAAAACAACCAGGCCGGCGCAGCAGCGCGCGGTCACGCACCTTACGCAAGGCAGGCTATGTGCTGCTGGCCATGGGCTTGGTGGTGGCTGGCTTTGCGCTGTGGGCCGCGACGACACACATCGAAAGCGCCAGCAACGGGCTGTTGCTGATTGGCGTGCCTCTGATCCTGATCGGCGGCCTGTTGCTGGGCTTGGACTGGATGGGCTCCTACACGGCTGCTGTCGAGGGGACATGGGATCACCATGCGAACTCACGGCCTGCGCGGTCGGCGCGTCGGGGGCCCAGGCGAGGCCGCGAGTCCGACAGCACCCACCGCCGCGCCAGGCGCATGCGTTTGTTCGCACAAAGCCAACAGGCATCGGAGTTCGGGATGTCGGTGGCCGATGTGCCGTCTTCAGATTCCGCGCCGCAAATGCAAGCGGCTGCGCCGCCGCAGCCCGCGCCCGCAACACGGCCGTTGGTGGTGGAACCCACCATCGCCAGCGCGCCTACAACGCCAACCACGCCAACCACGCCAACCACGCCCACAACGCCCCCCAAGGTTCGTCCCGGGCTGCTTGAAGAGCCCTTGCAGAACTACCGTTACGACCCCGGCCCCGACACCGTGATCGAGGAATTCGTGGGTTACGAAGGGCAGGACCGCATGCTCGCGGTGCGCGAGCCGGCCCCGCAGGCGCCCCGCGAGTTGGCCTGGCCCCACCCGCCGCGCACGGCGGCGGACGTTTCGGCCCAGGGCAACGAGGCTTTTCTCGAGAAGTTGATGGACGACGTGCTATCCAGGATCGGCGCGCAGGCAGGCGCGGCACCCGCCGCAGCGGCTCTGGCGGCGGGTGGCGCGGCTGGCAACAGCGGCGGTGTGTCTCCATTGGCAGCCGTGCCGCCGTCGTTCACGCCGTCGTTCGCGCCATCGTTTGCGTCGTCACCCACGCCCGTGTGGAGCCCGCAGACCCTGCACGTCGCCGACCATTGGCGCTTCGCCGCGCTGGTGGAAAAGCTGTACCAGCAGGCTGGATTCGCGACCCAGCTGCAGGCCGGCCAGACGCTGCGCGGCGTGGTGGTGCTGTGGTTGTTTTCGCGGCACCGGCCTGGCATGCCGGCCAGCGTGGTGCGCTGCGTGCACGCTCCCGGTCTGGCGTTGCCGGCGGAAGAGATCCTGTCGTTGGCTGAACTGGTGAAAGCACGCGGGCTGCCGCGCGGGCAGCTGGCCACCACGGCCACCGTGGATGCGGCAGGCCAGCAACTGGCGGCCGCGCAGCAGGTGCACCTGATGGATACGCAGCGCCTGCTGGAGCTGATCACCCGACGCAGCGTCGAACAGCAGCGCGCACTGGCCGCCAGGCTGGCCTGAGGAAGCCGCCAGGCTGGCCTGAGGAAACCGCCAGGCTGGCCAAGAAAGCCGCTGCGGGCGCGCCTGAAGGACATTCACCTCTTCATCCCGTCTTTCCCTTGACGGCCAGCGGCAGGCTGCGCAAGCGCTGCCCCGAGAGTGCAAACCATGCGTTCGCGACGGCTGGCGCGATGGGCGGCGTGCCGGGCTCGCCGACGCCTTCGGGGTGCTCGGTGCTGGCCATGATCTCGGTCACCACCGCGGGGCAATCGGCCATGCGCAGCATCCCCATCTGGTGAAAGTTGCTCTGCTGCACGCGGCCCTTTTCAACCGTGATGTCGCCGAACAGCGCGGCCGTGAGGCCGAAGACGATGCCACTGTCCATCTGCTGCTTGATCAAATTGGGGTTGACGGCTACGCCGCAGTCGACGGTGCAGAACACGCGGTGCACGCGCAGCGGTTGCGGTGCTGTCGGGTCGGGGTTGAGCGACACCTCGGCCACCTGCGCCACGATGCTGCCGAAGCTCTGGTGCAACGCCACGCCGCGCGCCACCTGGGCACCATCGGCTGCCGCCGCTGGCGGGCTGCTCCAGCCACTGATCTGGGCCACACGCTGCAGCACCGCGGCATGGCGCGGGTGTTTCTTCAACAGCGCCAGCCTGAAAGCCACCGGGTCGGCGCCGGCCGCGTGGGCGCATTCGTCGACAAAGCTCTCCTTGAAGAAGGCCTGGTGTGAATGGCCCACCGAGCGCCAAAAACCCACCGGTATCGGCAGCTCGACGATGGCGTGTCCGATGCGCGCATGCGGCCACTCGTAGGGTTGGTCGTAGGCACCTTCGGCGGTGGTCTTGTCGGGGCCGATGCCGGGCAGGCCGAACAGCCGCCCTAGCATCTGGTGCACGACGGACTGGCCGGCCGATCGGTTGTCCCAGGCCTGCAGTTCGCCGCTGGCCGACAGCCCGGCCTTGAAGCGCGACACCGCCGCCGGGCGGTAGAAGTCGTGCTGCGTGTCCTGCTCGCGGCTCCACAAGGTCTGCACCGGCGCGCCGCCGGTTTCAGCCGCCACGGCGCCGGCTATGGCCGCTGCCTGGCCCACGAAGTCCACATCCAGCCGGCGGCCAAAGCCGCCACCGAGCAGCTGTACCTGCACGTCCACCAGGCTCTCGTCGATGGCCAGCGCCAGCGCCGCAGCGCGGCGCGCCAGCCCCGGCACCTGCGTCGGCGCCCAGACGCGCGCGCGGCCGTCCTTGAACTGCACCGTGCAGTTCATCGGCTCCAGCGCGGCATGCGCAAGCCACGGCGCGCTGTACTCGGCGCTGATGGTCTTGGCAGCCGTCTTCAGCGCGGCTTCGGCGTCGCCGGTGCTGTAGTAGGCGAAGCCGGCGTCGCTGTCCAGCTTGTGCGCCAGCTGCGTCAACGCCTCAGCGCTGTTGAAAGCCGCGGCCGGCACCTGCTCGTCCCAGACCACGTTGACCGACTTCAGTGCCTGTTGCGCGCGCCAGGGCCGGTCGGCCACCACCGCCACGCCGGCGGTGCCACCGTGGTAGCCAGCCACGGGCAGCACCTTCTTCACGCCTGGCATGCTGGCGGCGGCAGCGCCGTCGAACGAAGTCACCTTGCCGCCCAGCGTGGGGCACATCGTGACACTGGCGTACAGCATGCCGGGCAGCACGGTGTCGATGCCGAAGGTGGCCTGGCCGCGCGACTTGGCGGCCGCTTCCAGGCGCGGCAGCAGCTGGCCGATGAGCTTGAACTGCGCCGGCTGCTTCAGCAGCACGCCTTC
>JBBQMM010000295.1:0-5751 GCA_038328935.1 Burkholderiales bacterium | reverse complement strand
GCAGGCGCGCAATGTGTTCAAGCTCCTGCCGGGGTTCGAGCCCAGGTTCTCTGCGCTGGCGCTGTGTTTTGCACTGCTGGGCAGCGCAGCCTGGGTGGCTATCGTGCGCTGGCGCATCGGCCGCCACCGTGACGCGCTGTGGAAGAGCCTGGTGCTGCCTGCCAGCGGCGTGGCCTTGTGCTGGCTGCTGGCCATGACGCTGTGGTTGCAGCCCCTGGATTACGCGCGCAGTGCAAGTCCCTGGGTCAAGGCGGTGGCTGCACATGTGCCACCCCAGGCCTGCATCCAGGCGCCCGGGTTGGCACCTTCTTCGGTCGCGGCGCTCGAGACACTGGGCCGCTGGACGGTCGACGCACGCAGCAGCCCGCGGTTGCGCTGCGAAATCCTGTTGAAAGTGGTGCGCCAGCGGCTGGTGCCGGCAGCGCCGGATGGCTGGACCCTCTCCGGCCAGGCGCGACGCCCGACCGACCGGGAAGAACTGACGCTGATCTATCGGCGCACTGCCGGCCGCTGATCAGACTGCGGTGGTTGCCGGCGCCACGGCCAGCCGAACAACTGCTGTGTCTTGCGGCAGTTGCCGCACGCGCGGCGCTGGCAGCACCAGGCAGAACACGGAGCCTTTGCCGGGCTCGCTGTCCACGGTCACTTCGCCGCCGTGGCGCTGCATCACATGCTTGACGATGGGCAGGCCCAGGCCGGTGCCACCGGTGTCGCGTGAACGGCTGCCGTCGACACGGTAGAACCGCTCGGTCAAGCGTGGCAGATGCTCGCGCGCGATGCCGATGCCACTGTCGCGCACTTCGATCAAACCGGCGCCGTCGTTGCGACGCGACCAGTGAATCGCAATCGCGCGTCCCTCTGGCGTGTAGCGCACAGCGTTGTTCAGCAGATTGCCGACGGCGCTGAGCAACTCCACCTCGCTGCCCGACACTTCGGCATCACCACCACCGTCCATCGTGAGGCTGTGTCGACCCGCCGACAGGGCCTGCGCATCGGCCAGGGCTCGTTGCAACAAAGGTACCACCGGCAGCCAGCGTTCGACACTCGGCCTGGGGCTGCCTTCGAGCTGGGCCAACTGCAGCAGGTCCCCCACCAGCGCCTGCATGCGGTCGGTCTGCTGCTGCATCAGCGTCATCACGCGCTGGCGCTCGGCTTCGGTCAAAGGCAGGCTGGCCATCGTCTCGACAAAGCCGGTCAATACCGTCAAGGGCGTGCGGATCTCATGCGACACGTTGGCAACGAAGTCGCGGCGCATGGCTTCAGCGCGTTCTCGTTCGGTGATGTCTTGCGACAGCACCAGCCTCTGGCCGTCGCCATAGGCCCTGACCAGCACGGACAGCGTGCCCTGCCCGGTCGGCGATGGAAACACCACGGGCTCGTCAAAGACCGCCGCGTGCAGGTACGCCATGAACGCGGGTGAGCGCACGAGATTGGTGACGCGTTGCTGTCGGTCTCTCTGGGGGTCGAGCCCGAAGTGCTCGGCAGCCACCGAGTTGCACCACTCGATCTGATCCAAGGGGTCGAGCAGCAGCACGCCGTTCGGCGAAGCTTCGATGGCCGACAGGAACTGCTGCAGACGCTGTGCTTCCTGGTGGATGGTCAGATCGCGCTTTTGCAGCGCACGTTCGACGCGGTAGGCGAGTTCACCCCAGAAGCCGGTGGTTCGGGGTGCCGTGGTGGTTTGCGAACCGCGCAGCCAGTTCATCAACCGCTGACCGCGCCAGGCATCCCACGAAACACCGAGCACCACACCCAACACCACACCCGCAGCGACACCGCCGCCGGTGAGCAGCCTGGACGCGCCCAGATACGCGCCGGCCATGCGCCCCAGCAGAGCGCCGCAAGCCACCAGCGCCAGCATCGAAAGGATTCTTGAAAACAGGCCGTCCATCAGCAGTCAGTCATCTACACAGGGGTCAGCCACTTGAGATCAGGTCACGGCCGACCCCAGCTGTTGGGTCAGCCGATAGCCGGCGCCACGAACGGTCTCGACCAAACCAGCACACTGCACCGGCTGGAGCGCTTCGCGCAGGCGTTTGACATGCACGTCTACCGTGCGTTCTTCAATGAAGACATGGTCGCCCCATACGCGGTCCAGCAGTTGGGCACGGCTGTGCACTCGCTCGGGATGGGTCATCAGAAAGTGCAGCAGACGAAATTCCGTGGGGCCCAGCTTGACCTCCACGGCAGCCGCGCCTGTCGCATCCACGGCCCTGCGGGTGACCCGCCGCGTGGACGGGTCCAGGCATAAACCGTTCACTTCCACCGGCGTATCCAACGCCTCGGGTGCCTTGCGCCGCAGCACGGCGCGTATGCGCGCCAGCAACTCTTTCGGCGAAAAAGGTTTGGTCAGATAGTCGTCCGCACCCGAATCCAGGCCGGCTATCTTGTCGCCTTCGTCGGCACGGGCTGTCAGCATGATGATGGGCAACTCGCGCGTGCGCGCGTCGCTGCGCCAGCGCTTGGCCAACTGCACGCCCGGTTGCCCGGGCAACATCCAGTCCAGCAGCACCAGGTCGGGCAGCACGCGGTCGACTGCTGCCTGCGCAGCTTCCGCGTCGCGCGCCACCACCACGCTGTAGCCGGCATGACGCAGGTTGATGGCGATCAGTTCTGCAATCGCCGTTTCGTCCTCGACCACCAGTATCTGGCTCATGTCCGCACCCCGATGCCCATGCCGATGCCCATGCCCATGCCCATCACCGGATCACGTTTTCGACTTCAGCCAACGAGGTGTGGCGCACGTCCGTGCCCTTGACCACGTAGATGATGGCCTCGGCCAGATTCTTGGCGTGGTCACCGACGCGCTCGATGGCCTTGGCCACGAACACCAGGTCGATGCTGGCCGAGATGGTGCGCGGGTCTTCCATCATGTAGGTGATGAGCTTGCGCAGCAGACCTTCGAACTCCTGGTCGATCTGGTTGTCCTCTTTCAGCACTTCCAGCGCCTTGCCGGTGTCGAGCCGGGCGAAGGCGTCCAGCGCCTTGCGCAGCTGGGCGATGGCCAGGTCGGCGCCAAAACTCAGGTCGGAGACCGGCAGGCGCAGGCGCGAATTCACGCCCGTGTTGATCAGTCTTTGCACCGTGCGTGCAATGCGCGCGGCCTCGTCGCCCACACGCTCCAGGTTGGCAATCGTCTTGCTGACGGCGATCAGCAGCCGCAGGTCACGTGCGGTGGGCTGGCGGCGCGCGATGATGGCCGAGAGGTCACGGTCGATCTCCATCTCCATCTGATTGACCCGGTCTTCGTGCAGCAGCACTTGGGTGGCTGTCTCGGCGCTGAAATGGGTCAAGGCATACAGACCCTGCGCGACCTGGCTTTCCACCAAGCCGCCCATTTCGAGCACGCGTGCCGAGATGCCGCTGAGCTCGGAGTCGAACTGCGTGGAGAGGTGTTTGTCGCTCATGGTGTGGGTGTCCAGTGATGGCGCGTCAACCGAAGCGCCCGGTGATGTAGTCCTCGGTGTCCTTCTTCTTCGGCTTCATGAAGAGCTCGCTCGTAGGCCCGAATTCCACCAGATCGCCCAGGTACATGTAGGCGGTGTAGTCGCTGCAGCGCGCCGCTTGCTGCATGTTGTGGGTGACGATCATCACCGTGTAGTCGACCTTCAGCTCGTGGATCAGCTCCTCGATCTTGCCGGTGGAGATCGGGTCCAGCGCCGAGCAGGGCTCATCCAGCAACAGCACCTCGGGTTTGATGGCAATGCCGCGCGCAATGCACAAGCGTTGCTGCTGGCCGCCCGAGAGGCTGGAGCCGTTTTGGTTGAGCTTGTCCTTGACCTCGTTCCACAGCGCGGCCTTCTTCAGCGCCCACTCGACGCGCTCGTCCATTTCGACCCGGGGCAGAGTCTCGAAAAGACGCACGCCAAAGGCGATGTTGTCGTAGATGGACATCGGAAACGGCGTCGGCTTCTGGAACACCATGCCGATCTTGGCACGCACCAGCGACACGTCCAGCTTCTTGGACAGGATGTCCTCACCATCCAGGGTGACTTCGCCCTGCGCGCGCTGCTCAGGGTAGAGCTCGAACATGCGGTTGAAGACACGCAGCAGCGTGCTCTTTCCGCAACCCGAGGGGCCGATGAAGGCGGTCACTTTCTTCTCGGGGATTTCCAGGTTGATGTGTTTCAACGCGTGAAAGCTGCCGTAATAGAAATTCAGATCCTTCACCCGCAGCTTGGGCTTTTCAAAAGAAGTGATTTCGACCTTGGTATCCATGGCTAAAGCCTCAATTCTTGTTTCTGAAGAGCACGCGGGCCAGGATGTTCAGCGCCAGCACACCCAAAGTGATGATCAGCACACCGGCCCAGGCCAGGTCGCGCCAGTTTTCGTAAGGGCTCATCGCGAATTTGAAGATCGTCACCGGCAGGCTGGCCATCGGCTCGCCCAAACTGGTGGACCAGAACTGGTTGCTCAGCGCGGTGAAGAGCAAGGGCGCCGTCTCACCGGCAATGCGTGCCAGCGCCAGCAGGATGCCGGTGATGACGCCGGCGCGCGCCGCCTTCAGCGTCACCGCGGAAATGACTTTCCACTTCGGCGTGCCCAGGGCATAGGCGGCCTCGCGCAAGGCATTGGGGATCAGGCTGAGCATGTTCTCGGTGGTGCGTATGACCACCGGAATGACGATCAGCGCCAGGGCCAGGATGCCGGCGAAGGCCGAGTAACTGCGCAGCTGTGCCACCACAACCGAGTAGATGAACAGGCCAATGACGATCGATGGCGCCGACAGCAGGATGTCGCTGATGAACTGCGTCACCTGGCCGAGCCAGGTCTTCTGGCCGTACTCTGCCAGGTAGACGCCCGCCATCACACCGATCGGCGTGCCCAGCGCGGTGGCCAGCGAGACCATGATCATCGAGCCGGCAATGGCGTTCAGCAGGCCGCCCGTCTCGGCCTGCGGCGGCGGCGTCATCTGCGTGAACACGGCCAAGGCCATGCCACCCAGGCCGAGTCGAAAGGTCTCGAAAAGGATCCAGGCCAGCCAGAAGAGCCCGAACGACATCGCACCGAGCGACAGCACCAGCGCCATGACGTTGACGCGCTTGCGATGCCGGTGAATCGACATCTTGGCGTGGCTGAGTGTGGAGAAGCTCATGTCCGTGTCCCCTCATTGCGTTTCAGTCGGGACAACAGAAACCTGGACAGCACCAGCACGACGAACGTGATGAAAAACAGCACCAGTCCGAGGTAGATCAGTGAAGCCTGGTGCAGCCCCGGGCTGGCTTCGGCGAATTCGTTGGCCAGGGCCGAGGTGATGCTGTTGGCGGCCTCGAACAGCGACAGTGAATTCAGCTGGTTGAAGTTGCCAATGACGAAGGTCACCGCCATCGTTTCGCCCAGCGCCCGGCCCAGACCCAGCATGATGGCGCCGATGACGCCGCTCTTGGTGTAGGGCAGCACCACCTTCCACACCACCTCCCAAGTGGTGGAACCCAGGCCGTAAGCCGATTCCTTGAGCAGCGCAGGCGTGGTCTCGAAGACATCGCGCATCACCGAGGCGATGAAAGGGATGACCATGATCGCCAGGATGATGCCCGCCGACAGGATGCCGATGCCCACCGGCGCGCCTGACACCAGGCTGCCCAGCACGGGTGTGTCTCCGACCAGCCGTTGCAGGGGCTGCTGGACATAGGTGGCCAGAATAGGGCCGAACACGAGCAGTCCCCACATGCCGTAGACGATGGAAGGCACTGCGGCCAGCAATTCGATGGCCACGCCCAGGGGCCGGCGCAGCCAACTGGGCGCCAATTC
>JBBQMM010000294.1:0-5753 GCA_038328935.1 Burkholderiales bacterium | reverse complement strand
GTTGTTCCTGCTCGAAGCCGACGTGGTGTTCATCAATGCCTTCTACCAGCTGCGCTCGACGGATGCGCTGGCGCTGGCGCTGTTGCAGGCGCTCGACAAGCCTGGCGCTCCGCCGCGCGAGCGGGTCATCGTGCGCATGCGCGGCGTGAACCAGGAGGCTTCGCAGAAGTTGCTCGAAGGCGGCGGCTGCTTCTATACGCCGTCGCTGGCCGACGCGACGGCGCGCGTGCTGGCGCTGGTGACATCGCTGTCCAAGGAGGCCGCCAAATGACGATTCTTGTCGGTTCCGATTCGCGCATTCTCGTGCAAGGCATCACCGGCACCACCGGTCGCCTGTTCGCGGAAAAGATGGTGGCGCACGGCACGCCCCTCGTCGGTGGCGTGACCCCGGGCAAGGGCGGCGAGGTGGTGGCCGGGGTGCCCGTGTTCAACTCGATGCGCGAGGCGGTCGCGGCCACAGGCGCGAACGCCGTGCTCAGTTGCATCGCGCCGCAGTTCGTGATGGATGGCATCTTCGAAGTGGTGGATGCCGGCATTCCACTGGTGTGCCTGTACATCGAGAACATCCCCGTGCACGACGCGATACGCATGTGCGCCTATGCCAAGGCGCGCGGCACCCTGATGCTCGGTCCGAACTCCGCCGGCGCCGTGAGTCCGGGCCGCGCGAACCTGTCGGACCTGAACGACAACAACATGCGCCCCGGCCGCATCGGCATCGTCTCCAAGAGCGGCACTCTCACCTACGAAGTGATCGACGAACTGCATCGCAATGGCCACGGTGAATCGACGGTGGTCTGCCTTGGAGGCGACCGCGTGATCGGCACCGACTACGCAGATGTGCTGCGCCTTTTCGAAGACGATGCGGACACTGATCTCGTGGTCGTGATCGGCGAGCCGGGCGGGGGACTGGAGTACGCGGCGGTCGCACAGGCCGCCGCAATGCGCACGCCGGTGCTCGCCTACATCACCGGCCAGGGCAGCCCGCCGGATGCGCGCATGGGCCATGCGGGCGCCGTGGTGGGCGAGGATGAACGCAGCCGGCCCCAGAACAAGATGCAGGCGTTCTCGTCAGCGGGAATCGCGGTTGCTCGCCTGGTCACGGACGTGGGCGCGCTCATCACCGTGACGCTGGAGCGCGCCACGGGCAGATCGGGTTGATGTATTTTTGTTGACGTAACAAGCCACAGGAGAAATCATCATGACGACAAGACATGTGTTCCCATCCGCCACCACGCGCAGGAGCGTCATCAAGCTGGGGGCAGCGCTCGGCGCCAGTTCCCTGCTGCCCGGCGGGGTCGCGCGTGCAGCGAGTCTTCCTGCGCTGATCGATGCCGCTAAAAAGGAAGGTACGGTGAGCCTGTACAGCTCGGCGTCGACTGGCCCGTCGAACGCCATCGCCGAAGCATTCAAGAAGAAGTACGGCATCAGCGTGTCGGTGTACCGGGCCGGGTCCGCGGACGTGGCGACGCGGGTGCAGGCGGAAGAGTCGGCGGGGCGCCAGCAGGCGGACGCGCTGATCATCGAGGAGCCCGCGCTTGGCCTGCTGCTCCAATACCTGGCCGCCTACGATTCCCCGGAGCGTGCGGCTATCGCCGCGAACTACAAGCAGCCGCAGTTCACGCTCATCCGCATGTACATGGCGCAGATCGGATGGAACACCAACGCTGTCAAGGGCAGTGCCGTTCCCACCGACTGGAAGGACCTGCTCGATCCAAAGTGGAAGGGTCGGTTCGGCTCGCTCGATCCCCACGTCACCGCCACCACGCTGGCCTGGCAGGTGCTGGTCGAGAAGCTCTACGGCCCCAGCTTCCTGCAGCAGTTCGGCGCGAACAAGCCCAAGCTCTACGCCAGCACGAACGCCATGTCCCAGGCCATCGTTTCGGGCGAGATCGATCTTGGGCTCACCAATTCGTTCGGCGTCATCCAGATGGCCGAAACAGGGGCGCCCATCGCCGGCGTCATCCCGAAGAACACGGTCCTGTTCGGCGGCAACGTCGCGGTCTTCGCCAAGGCGCCGCGCCCGAACGCGGGGCGGTTGTTTGTCGACTTTGCCTGCTCGGCGGAAGGGCAGAGCATCATCAACGTGGCGGGCGCCACCATCCCGACGCATCCGCAGGCGAGTGCGCCCAAGGCCGGCTCGCTCGCCGAACTCGGCAAGATCCATGTATTCAGCCAGCCCGACTATCGCAAGATCGTCGCCGACACGCCCAAGCTGCTCGCCGAGTGGGAAAAGTACGTTAAATGACGCTGGGCGAGACAGCGTCCGATCCACCGATGAAACCCCCGGCGCGTTCGATCGCGTGGGAGCGGGTCGTCCTGTCGGCGATTGCCGCGCTCGCCGTGCTGATGGTGTGCTACCCGTTGGTGGTGGTCGCGCTGCGCGCGTTTTCGAAACAGGAGATCGGCAGCGCATTCACGCTTGAGTGGGTCATCGCCGTCTTCGAGTCCAGACGCAGCCGCGAGGCACTGGTCAATACGGCGATCTACACCGCGGGATCGAGCTGCCTTTCGATGACGCTCGGCGTCAGCCTGGCGTTTCTCTCCACCCGAACCAACATGCCCGGCGGGCGCTACATCGGCTTGCTGACGATGCTGCCGATGCTGGTGCCGCCGTTCATCCTGGTGGTGGGCTGGGTGGCGCTGGCCGACCCGAACGCCGGCTTCATCAACATTCTCGCGTCGGCGATCAACGGGTCGCGAACTTCGTGGGTCGACATCAACACCATGCCGGGGCTGATCTGGATGACCGGGCTTTTCCTCACGCCTTACGTCTACCTGCTCGTGGCTGCGGGCTTCAAGAACAGCGACGCCGCGATGGAAGAGGCGGCCCGTGTCTGCGGCGCCGGGCGCATGCGGCTGCTGTACAGCGTGATACTGCCGCTGCAGCTTCCCGCGCTGCTGGCCGCGCTGCTGCTGGTGATCATCATGGCCGCCGGCGACTTCATCATCCCGTCCACCGTGGGCCTGAAGGCGCGCATCTACCTGCTGCCCAGCCTGATCTGGCAGAACGAAAGCTCGCTGCCCGCGCGCCCGGGGCTCGCCGCCGCGCAATCGCTGCTGCTGGTCGTCGTCGGTCTGCTGTGCATCTACTTCCAGCGCCGGGCCCTGGCGCGCGGTGGCCGCTACACCATCGTGGGCGGCAAGGGTGCGCAGCCCATGCTGTTTCCGCTGGGCAAGCTGCGCTATCCGCTCGGCTTGCTCGCGGCGCTGTTCGCGCTCAGTTCCTCGGTGATCCCACTGTTGGCAGTCACTGGCATGGCCTTCATGCGCTACTGGTCGCCATACGCGATGAAGCCGGAGAACCTGACGCTGCGCAACTT
Organism: Burkholderiales bacterium; assembly: GCA_038328935.1. Lineage (GTDB taxonomy): Bacteria > Pseudomonadota > Gammaproteobacteria > Burkholderiales > Burkholderiaceae_C > Rubrivivax. The sequence goes on along the minus strand of JBBQMM010000294.1, from coordinate 2,433 downwards.
CAAATACGTTTTGTTCGATTATCCGGCGGTGTGGCCCGCAGCGCAGAACAGCCTGCTGCTGGCGTTGGCCGGCGCGACCTGCTGCGTCCTGCTCGCGATCGCCCTGGCATGGTATGTGATCCGCATGCGCGGGCGCTATGCCAGCGCGGTCGAGTATGCGTTGGTGCTGCCGCTGGGCATTCCCGGCATCGCGCTCGGCGTCGGCATCCTGAGCCTGTGGATCCTGGTGCCGGGCGGCATTTACGGAACGCTGTGGATCCTCCTTCTTGCTTACGTCACGGCGCACATCCCGGTGGCGATGCAGTTCGTCGGCAGCGCACTGCACCGCATCCACAGCGACCTGGTAGATGCGTCGCGCGTCGCCGGCCAGGCCTTGACCGGCACCGTGCGCCGGATCGACATCCCACTGATGCGGCCGGCGCTGATCGGCAGCTGGCTCCTGATGTACGTTGTGATCCTGCGCGAGATCTCCCTGGTGATCCTCCTGTACAACCCGTCCACGGTGGTGCTCTCGGTCGGCCTGATGGATGTTTGGTCCAGCGGCTTCTACCCGGAACTTGCGGTGTTTTCGCTGCTGCTGCTGGTGCTGGGCCTCGTACCCGTCGCCCTCCTGTGGAAACTCGCCCGCTTCAACTCGGAGTAATTGCCCTTGAAAGCCGTCCTTGAGCCCGAATCCGCAGCGGCATACGCCAAACCTTCCGCCACTGACGAATCCCAGTTCAGCGGCGAGGCGGGCAGCGTCTGCGTGCGCGGCCTGGGAAAGTCGTATGGCCGAGACGGGGTCGTCGCGCTGGACAACTTCAGTCTCGACTTCCCGGCGGGGCAATGCACCGTGCTGCTTGGCCCGAGCGGTTGCGGCAAGACCACCGTGCTGCGCTCGATCGCCGGGCTGATCACGCCCGACACCGGCCGCATCACCATCGACAGGCAGGTGGTGTTCGACGCAACCGCGGGCGCTGACGTACCGCCGGAGAAGCGGCGGCTCGGCATGGTGTTCCAGAGCTACGCACTATGGCCGCACCTCTCGGTCGCCGAGAACATCGGCTATCCGCTGATCTCTGCCGGCATCTCCAAAGGCGAGATCGCGCAGAGAACAGGCGCGATGCTGGAATGGATTGGCCTGGCCGGCCTGGGCGGGCGCTTCGTACACGAACTCTCCGGCGGCCAGCAGCAGCGGGTTTCGCTCGGGCGAGCCATGGTGGCCAAGCCGCGCGCAATCCTGTTCGACGAGCCGCTCTCGAACCTCGACGCGCGGCTGCGCGAGCGCATGCGTCTGGAACTGCTCGCGCTGCGGCAACAGGCGCCGTTCACGTCGGTCTATGTGACGCACGACCAGCTGGAAGCGATCACGCTGGCCGATCGGGTAGTGGTCATGCGCGCGGGCAAGATCGAACAGGTGGGCTCGCCCGAGGATGTGTATCGGCGTCCGCGCACGCGTTTCTGTGCCGACTTTGTCGGCATCCCCAATCTGCTGGACGGCGTCGTGCGTTCGGTGAGCGGCGCAGACATCGTCGTCGAAACCGTCGTCGGCGCCCTGGCCGCGAGCAGCTGGCGCAGCGACTGGATGGCGGGTTCGAAGTGCTCGGTCGCCGTGCGGCCCAGCCTGCTCGGGCTGCGCGATTCGCAAGCACCCGGCGCACGGTCGGGCCGCGTCATCAGGAGCATCTACCAGGGCACGAGCACGATCGACATCGTCGAGGTGCAAGGTGTACAGATCGCGCTGGAGTCGATTTCAGACGACCGGCATGTGCCGGGAACGGTGGTGGCTGTGGTGCCAACCCCCGGCGCTGTTTTCGCGGTGCTGGACGACTGACAACTGTCATGCCGGGCTTGACACTGCATCTCCTGAGGCGGTGGCAAGCCCGGCGCCCGGCTTCAGCCACACGCTGGCACAGACCTGCAGGATGCCAGGGCCGCGCAGCACACTCTCAGCGAAGGCAGCTCAGCAGCGCATCGCGATGCTAGTACGCAAGTCGATGCCCACGATCCCATAGGCCAGGTGCAGTCGCGCGCCGCTGCGACGAGCGGCGTCGATGGCATGGGCCAGGGTTTGGATGTTCTCCGAGGCCGATCAGTTGGCTTCGCCCGTGTTGAAAATCGCCCCTAGGTTTTTTGACCGTACCAGTAGCGCCACCGTCTGGGCCGGCGCTCGGTCCTTGCGCAGCAACTCGCGCTCGGGCTTCTTGATGCGTCGGTCTTGCTCGCTCAGGGTAAGCGTCTGGGCGCGGCATCTTGAGCTGACGCGACGGGCGCCTGACCAACGCGTGCATGACGAACGAGGTGGCGAGGGCAGGCAGGGCAGCGATGGTGCGAATCGCGCGTTGGCTGCGCGTCGGCGCCCTTGTCACCTGCATCGGCCAGCGCATGGCCGCGTTGTTCACGCAGCGCGGTGGCGCGGCCTGGTGGACCTCAGTCGGCGCGCTGCCAGCGGTG
>JBBQMM010000293.1:0-5754 GCA_038328935.1 Burkholderiales bacterium | reverse complement strand
TGCGGCCAGCCACCGGGTGGATGGCGTACTTCACGCTGATGCCCTTGGCGGTGAGCTTGGACGCCAGTTCCTTCACCGCATGCTGGGCACGCGCTACCGCCAGGCCATAGCCCGGCACGATGACCACCGTCTCTGCATTGCCCAGCACGAAGGCCGCGTCGTCGGCGCTGCCGGTCTTCACACTGCGCGCGGCACCGCCGCCGGCCACCGCCGGGCCCACGGCGTCGCCGCCGAAGCCGCCCAGGATGACGTTGAAGAACGAGCGGTTCATGGCCTTGCACATGATGTAGCTCAGGATCGCGCCCGAGCTGCCCACCAGGCTGCCGGCGATGATCAGCATGCTGTTGTTCAGGCTGAAGCCGATGCCCGCTGCGGCCCAGCCCGAGTAGCTGTTGAGCATGCTGACGACCACCGGCATGTCGGCGCCACCGATGGGGATGATGATCAACACGCCCATCACGAAGGCAATCGCCAGCATGGCGAAAAACGCCGGCCAGCTTTCGGTGAACGCGTACACCAGGCCCAGCGCCAGCATCACCAGGCCCAACACCAGGTTGATCTTGTGTTGCCCGGCGAACGTGACCGGTGCGCCCTGGAAGAGGCGGAACTTGTACTTGCCCGAAAGTTTGCCGAACGCAATCACCGAACCGCTGAAGGTGATGGCGCCGATGGCCGCACCCAGGAACAGCTCGAAGCGGTTGCCGGTGGGAATCTGCGCGCCCTTGGCCACGATGCCGAAGGCCCAGGGCTCTGCCACCACCGCCACCGCGATGAACACCGCGGCCAGGCCGATCATGCTGTGCATGAAGGCCACCAGCTCCGGCATCTTGGTCATCTCCACGCGCTTGGCCATGAGGGTGCCGGCGGCGGCGCCCAGTACAAAGCCGCCCAGCACCCACAGCATGCCTTGGGCACGCGTCTGGCCCATCTGGCCGGCCAGTTGCACGATGAGTGCGGCGGTGGTGAACACGGCAATGCCCATGCCCAGCATGCCGAAGAAGTTGCCACGAATCGACGTGGTGGGGTGGCTCAGGCCTTTCAGTGCCTGGATGAAACAGACGCTGGCCACCAGGTACAGCAGCGTGACGAGGTTCATGCTCATTTGTGGTCACCCTGTGCGGCGGCGGAGACGGCGGCTGATGCAGCCGGAGCCTTCTTCTCTTTCTTCCTGAACATCTCCAGCATGCGCCGCGTGACCAGGAAGCCACCGAAAACGTTGACCGCACACAGCACCACGGCCAGAAAGCCCATGGTCTTGCCCAGCGGTGTTTCGGTCAGCGCAGCGGCCAGCATGGCGCCGACGATGACGATTGCAGAGATGGCATTCGTGACGGCCATCAGCGGCGTGTGCAACGCGGGTGTGACGGTCCACACCACGTGATAGCCGACGTAGATGGCCAACACGAAGATGATGATGTTGGTGATGGTGGGGCTGACGATGTCCATGCTGTTATTTCTCCTGCTTGCTTGCGCTTGACTTCGCCTGCCGCCTCATGACTTGCGACGGACTTCGCCGCCCTGCGTCATCAGGCAGGCGACCACGATGTCGTCGTCCATCGGCACGTTGAAGCTGCCTTCCTTGGTGATCACGAGCTTCAGAAAGTCGAGCACGTTGCGCGCATACAGCGACGAAGAATCGGCCGCCACCAGCGCCGGAATGTTGGTTTCGCCCACCAGCGTGACACCATGCTTGACGACGGTCTTGCCGGCTTCAGTGAGCGGGCAGTTGCCGCCGGCCGGAGCCGCCATGTCGACGATGACGCTGCCGGGCTTCATGCTCTTCACCATTTCTTCGGTGATCAGCACCGGGGCCGCGCGGCCCGGAATCAGCGCGGTGCTGATCACGATGTCGGCTGCCGCCACCTTCTTGGCCACTTCCACTTGCTGGCGCTCCATCCAGCTGGCGGGCATGGGTTTGGCGTAGCCGCCCACGCCCACGGCGGCTTCTTTTTCTTCGTCGGTGAGGTAGGGCACGTCGATGAACTTGGCGCCTAATGACTCCACCTGCTCTTTCACCGAAGGCCGCACGTCAGACGCTTCGATCACCGCGCCCAGCCGCTTGGCGGTGGCAATGGCTTGCAGCCCCGCCACGCCCACGCCCAGGATGACGACGCGCGCGGCCTTGATGGTGCCGGCTGCCGTCATCAACATCGGAAACAGCCGCTGGTACTGGTCGGCCGCCATCATCACGGCCTTGTAGCCGGCGATGTTGCCCTGGCTGCTGAGCACGTCCATGCTCTGCGCGCGGGTGGTGCGCGGCGCGGCTTCCAGCGCAAAGCTGGTGACGCCGGCAGCGGCCAGGCGGGCCAGGTTGTCTTTGTCGAAGGGGTTGAGCATGCCTACCAGGTTGCTGCCGCTTTGCATCAGCGCCAGCTCGTCAGCACTGGGGCTGCGCACCTTCAGCACCAGGTCGCAGGCGAAGGCGCCGTTGCGGTCAGTGACTTCTGCGCCTGCGGCCGTGTAGGCCTCGTCGGTGGCGCTGGCGGCCACACCGGCGCCAGCCTGCACGCGCACGGTATGGCCTTGGGCTTTCAGTTTCTTGGCCGTCTCTGGGGTGACGGCGACACGGGTTTCACCCGCGGCGGTCTCTAGTGGAACGCCGATCAGCATGGGGGCCTCCTCGCGGCAAAGCTCTTGTTCGGTTGAACCGGCGAAGCTATCACAGCTTGCGCCGCCAACCCCTGACGACAAACCCGGCGGCGCGGCTCTGGCGCGCCAGCGCAACGCGTCGCTGGCGCGTGCTGGCACTGGCGCGCGCGCACAACGCGCGCCGTTACGATGCCCGCCATGGTCATCTCCGCCAGCGGCAGCGAGCCGCCCCCCGCAGCGCGTTGGTCGCCCAGCACCACCGTGGCCGCCATCATCGACGATGGTGGCCAGCCAGCGCGCTACCTGCTGGTGGAAGAGCGCACGCCCGAAGGCCTGAAGCTGAACAACCCGGCTGGCCACCTGGACGCGGGCGAAACGCCCGAGCAAGGCGTGGTGCGCGAGGCGCTGGAAGAAACGGCCCGTGTCTTCGTGCCCGAGGCGCTGCTGGGCGTGTACCTGTCTCGTTTCGTGCGGCCGGCCACGGGCGAGGACGTGACCTACCTGCGTTTCGCCTATGCCGGGCGCGTCGGCGACCCGGTGGCGGGCCGGCTGCTCGACAGCCCCATCGAGCGCACGCTGTGGATGACGCTGGACGAAATCCGCGCCGCCGCCCCGCGCCTGCGCAGTGAATTGGTGCTGCGCTGCGTGCTCGACCACGCCGCCGGTGTGCGCCACCCGCTGGCGGTGGTGGCCGACGACGGCACGCTGCGCGCACCAGTCGTCAAGGGCGGCAAGGCGGGCTGAAGGCGCAGGGCCCGGCCTCGGCCCCGTCAGAGCGGGTTCAGAACGGGGTCAGAAAGGGGGGTTGTGAACCGGTTCGGCGCGGCTTCACATTCGAGCCTTAAGCCTTCAGCCTCCAGTTCAGCCAGCAGGCGCTGCCGCTGAACTGGTGGCAGGCGCTGGCCCCTGCATCACCGCCTGCAGCCAGTCCAGCAGCAAAGCCGTCACGCGCTGCGGTTGCTCCCAGGTCAGCATGTGGCCGGCGCCGGGCAGCAGTTCCAGCCGCGCTTGCGGCAGCAGCGCCGCCATCTCGCGTGCCACGTCGGGCGTGGTCAGGCCGTCTGCTTCGCCGCACGCCACCACGGCGGGCACGTTGATGAGCGGCAGGCCGGGCCGGCTGTCCACACGCGCCATCACCGCCCGGTTCTGGTGGATCAACTGCTGCGGGCCGGCGCGGTGCAGCATGTCCAGGTAGCGGCGCACCATCGCCCGGTCCCGCGTGTGCGTAGGATGGAAAGCGAAAAAGACGTTGGCTTCCAGGATCTCGTTGGTGCGACCTTCGGCGAACATGAGGCAGGCCTTGGTGCGCAGCGCGATCAGCTCCGGCGTGTCGGGGCGGGCCGATGTGCCCAGCAGGGCCAGCCCGCGCACGCGCTGCGGCGCCTGTCGCTGCAGTTCGAAGGCCAGCATGCCGCCCATCGAGCAGCCGGCCAGCAGCAACTCGCCCTGCGGGTGTTCGGCCAGCAGCAGGCGCGCCATGGCCGGCAGCGTGGTGGCGCGCGCGTGCGCGGTGCTCACCACCAGTGCGGCCTGGGCGGCGTCGGCCCAGCCTTGCAGCGCCGGCAGTTGCGGTGCAAAGAGCTCGTGGTCGCAGGCCAGGCCGGGCAGCAACAAAAGCGTGGTCGGCTTCGCGGTGTTCTGGGCAGCGTGCATCGGCGGGGGGTGCGTCGGTGGGGAGTGCGCCAGTGGGGAGTGCGTCGGTGGGGAGTGCATCATTGAGGAGTGTGCCAGCGGTATGCTTGCGGCCATGAACAAACCCGCTGCCGACATCGCCCCCTTTCACCTGGCATTCCCGGTCGACGACCTGCCCGCAGCGCGCGCTTTCTATGGCGGCCTGATGGGCTGCCCCGAGGGCCGCAGCAGCACCGAGTGGATCGATTTCGACTTCTTCGGCCACCAGATCGTGGCCCACTTGGCGCCGCCGCGGCCCGACAAGCACCCGAACGCACACCACAACGAAGTCGACGGCCACGACGTGCCGGTGCCGCACTTCGGCGTGGTGCTTGACTGGGAGCACTTCCACACCCTGGCCGAGCGGCTGCGCGCGCAGCGCGTGAAGTTCGTCATCGAGCCCTACATACGTTTTGCCGGCCAGGTGGGCGAACAGGCCACGATGTTCTTCTACGACCCGGCAGGCAACGCACTGGAATTCAAGTCGTTCCGCGACCGCGGCCAGCTGTTTGCCAAATGAGGGTGACTGGGCCGTGAGGACGCCGTCGTGACCACGGTGCCGGCCGTCGGCGCCACCCAGCTGCTGTTCATTCGCCACGGTGAAACCGACTGGAACCGCCAACAGCGTTTCCAGGGCCAGATCGACGTGCCGCTGAACGACACCGGGCGTGCGCAGGCAGCGCGCCTGGGCTTGCGGTTGGCCGATGAGCCCTTCGATCTGCTGCTCAGCAGCGACCTCGCGCGCGCGCAGCAGACGGCCGAGCCGCTGGCGCGCGCCTGGGGCCTGCAGCCGATGCAGCTGCCCGGCCTGCGTGAACAGCACTTCGGCGAATGGGAGGGCCTGGACGTGCCCACCATCAAGCTCCGCCACGGCGCGCTGTGGCCGCAGTGGCTGCAGCACGACGGCGACTTCGCGCTGGCTGGCGGTGGCGAGAGCCTGCGCCAGTTCCACGCCCGTGTCATGGCTGCCGTGCAGCAGGTGGTGGCTTCGCACCCCGGCCGCCGGCTGGCGCTCGTCACGCACGGTGGCGTGCTGGACATGCTGTGGCGCCAGGCGAAGGGCCTGCCCATCAGCGGGCTGCGCACCTGCGACATTCCGAACACCGGCTTGAACCACCTGCGCTGGGTGGGCGGGCGGCTGCTCATCGACAGCTGGGGCGACGCCGGACATTTGGCAGGTCTGCCCGAGCAGGCTTCAACCGTGGCTGGTGAACGCTGAGGCCACGCGGCGACGCCGGCTGGCGGCCATTGGTGCCGCGGCCTGGGCTGCAGGCGCGGGTCTGGTGGGATGAGGCAGCGCGATGTCCGGCGCTTCCGGCGGGCCGGACCGGGGCAAAGGCTGACAACGGTTCATCCCCACGCACGTGGGGAACACGTAATCACCGATGTGGAAAGGGAAGTAATTCACGGTTCATCCCCACGCACGTGGGCACGTGGGGAACACCGCACCGGGTCAGCGATGTCGATGTCGATGGCCGGTTCATCCCCACGCAC
>JBBQMM010000292.1:0-5766 GCA_038328935.1 Burkholderiales bacterium | reverse complement strand
CACGTCCACGCGCATGCGGTCTTTGGTGATCAGCGCCTTGTCGCGGCCGCGCATCACCTCCAGCCGCAGCGTGTTCATGTTGACCGGGATCACATCGTGCACGATGGGCAGCACGAAGGCACCGCCGTCCAGCACCACCTTTTGCCCGCCCATGCCGGTGCGCACGAAAGCACGTTCCTTGGAACTGCGCAAAGAGAGCCAGTGCAGCAGCCAGACGCCGATGGCGACGACGATCGCAACGACGATCAGGCCGAGGATGAAACTGCCAAATTCAGCGCCAGTCATGGGGGGTCTCCAAAGCTACGGTGTGGCACTGCCAGGCGCTTGCAGGCGCCTGGCTTCGGCCATGTGGAACACAGAACGGAGGTGCAGGGTGGGGGCTGCGGGCGCGCCCGTGAAGCCCAGCCATAGTTCCAGCATCGGGGCGTAGAAGACACCTTCGGGCAGCGCGAACAGCGACACCCGCTCGCCGCCGTTGACGCGCAGGAAGCTGCGGCCGTCGCCATCCACGTCGATGACCAGCAGGCCGATGGCCGCGCTTTGATAGGCGCCGGCAAAACGGCTGCGGTCGGCCTTGAGGATGGGGCTGAGAACGGGTGTGGCCTCGGGCGCCGGCGCGCGGCCGGCTAGCACATCGACGAGATCGCGCGTCAGGCGCGCACGGCGCCAGGGCGCCAGCGTGCTGTTGCTGACAAAGGCCACGACCTCGCGCCGCGCGCGGTCCCAGTAGACCTGGGCGTAATAGCCGTTGTAGATGCCGGTGTAGTGGCAGCGTTGCCGGCCGGCGTCGCAGTACCAGCCCAGCAGCGTCAGGTGATTTCCCAGGCCGCTGTCGAGCATCGGCTCGCGCAGGCCGGCTTCGAGCCTCGCGGCCGGCATGACGTGGCCGCGTGCAAAGCCGTCGCCCCAGCGAGCCCAGTCGTGTGCGCTGGCGTGCACGTTGGCGCCGCCAATGTGGGCTTCGCCATCGTAGGCGTCGAACGGCACCCAGCCGCCGCCTTTGCGTTGGTAGCCCACCGTGCGCGGCACCGGCCAGTCGGCAAAACGCGCCGGGCGGGCAAACATGCCCTGCAGCGCCAGCGGCGCAAAGTAGCGCTCGCGCCACCAAGCTTCGATGGGGCGGCCTGTGACGCGCTCGACCACCAGTGCCGCGGCATCGAAGCCCAGGTCGGAGTACTCGACCTGCACGCCGGGGGCGAACACCGGTTGCGGCTGGCGCTTGGGCGTGGCGCGCAGCAAGTCGACGGTGTCGCGCACCTGGCCGGGCGCGAAGTCGGCGTCAAAGACGCCGTAGTTGGGCAGACCGTCGCGGTGCGTGACCAGCTGGCGCACGGTGTGGCCCGGGTAGGGGTACTCGGGCACATGGCGGGTCACCCGGTCATCAAGCGACAGCCGGCCTTCGGCCACCAGCTCCCAGACTGCGGCGGCGGTGAGTGTCTTGGCCAGCGAGCCGCCGTCGCTGGGGGTGCGGGTGGTGAAGGGCCGGTCGGGGTCGCGTTGCGCCAGTCCCACCGCCTTTTCGTAGACGACCTGCCCGTCACGCATCAGCACCACAGCACCCGCGAAGTCGCTACCGGTGTGCACCTCGTTCAACACGGCGTCGGCCCGGGCTTGCAAGGACAGGACCGGTGGCATGGCCGGCACACCCGCGCAGCCGGCCAGCAACGCCGCCAGGCCGGTCAAGAAGAGGCGCAGAGCCCTGTGCATGGCGAACGTGTCAGCGCGAGATGGCCAGGAAGCGCTTGGTGGTTTCGGTCAGCGCCACCTCGGTGGGCAGGCGCTCCATGGAACTGGCACCGTAAAAACCGTCGCAGGTCGGGCACTGGCGCAGGATGAACTGCGCGTCGTCCGGCGTGGCAATGGGGCCGCCGTGGCACAGCACGATGACGTCCGGGTTGACCGCGCGCGCCGCAGCAGCCCAGGCGTTGATGGGCGCCACGCAATCGGCCAGCTTCAGCGCCGTGTCGGCACCGATGCTGCCGCCCGTCGTCAGGCCGAGATGGCAGACCACGATGTCAGCGCCCGCCGCAGCCATATCGCGGGCGTTCTGTTCGCTGAAGACATAGGGCGTGGTCAGCAGGTCCATGGCATGCGCGGCGCGGATCATCTCGACTTCCAGCGCGTAGCTCATGCCGGTTTCTTCCAGGTTGGCGCGGAAGCTGCCGTCGATCAGACCGACGGTGGGGAAGTTCTGCACGCCGCTGAACCCGAGATCGATCAGGCGGCGCAAGAACTGCTCTTGAATCATGAATGGATCGGTGCCGTTAACGCCCGCCAGCACGGGGGTGTGTTTGACCACGGGCAGCACCTCAGCGGCCATCTCGCAGACGATCTCATTGGCGTTGCCGTAGGCCATCAAGCCGGCCAGCGAGCCACGCCCGGCCATGCGGTAGCGGCCGGAGTTGTAGATCACGATGAGGTCGATGCCGCCGGCTTCTTCGCACTTGGCGGAAAGCCCGGTGCCGGCACCACCGCCGATGAGCGGGCGGCCGGCGGCGATCTTGGTGCGGAAGCGCTCGAGCAGGGTCTGACGGGGGATGCGGGCCATGGCTTGTCGTGTTGTCCGGGTTCAAGCGCGCCGCGCGCTGGCAGCCACGCGCTGCACGTCGTGCCACGCGGCCACCAAAGCATCGGCAAAGGCTTCGTCGTTGATGTGGTGCGGCAGCCTGATCAGGCGCCGCTCCGGGCCGGCGCTGAAGTGCTGCTCCAGCGTGCTGAAGAGCATCTTGTCGGCGTCGGGGTCGTGGAAGGGTTGGCCGGGCTTGTCGATCGCCGAGACCCCGCCTTCAGGGATGAGGAAACGCACCGGCCCCTTCATCGCATTGAGCTTGCCGGCAATGAATTCGCCGATGGCGCGGTTCTCTTCGACCGTGGTGCGCATCAGCGTCACCGTCGGGTTGTGGCGGTACAGCTTGCGGGCGCGAAAGCGTTCGGGCACGCTGTCCCAGCCGCCGAAGTTCACCATGTCGAGCGCGCCGCAGCTGCCCACATAGGGCAGGGCATGTTGAGCGAAGACATCCAGGCGCGTCGCGCCGGCAGAGAGCACGCCACCGCCGATCTCGTCGGCAATTTCGGTGGTGCTGACGTCGATCACCCCAGCGAGCAAGTGGGACTCCACCAGCTTTTCCATGCTCTGCCCGCCCACACCCGTGGCGTGGAAGACGAGGCAGTCGAATTCGTCCTGCAGCCGCTTGGTCACCGACTGCACGCAGGTCGTGGTGACGCCGAACATCGTCAGCCCCAGCGCCGGCCTGGTGATGGCGCTGGTGGCCGGTGGGTGCATCACCATGCCGGCCAGCGCATGCGCCGCGTTGGCCAGCACCTTTTCGCTGATGCGGTTGATGCCCTGCACGTCGGTGACGCTGTACATCATGCAGATGTCGCTCGGGCCCACGTAGGGCCGCGTGTCGCCGCTGGCCATCGTGGACACCATCACCTTGGGCACACCGATGGGCAGCGCGCGCATGCCCGGCGTGGCGAGCGAGGTGCCGCCAGAGCCACCGGCGGAGATGATGCCGCCCAGGTCGCGCCGGGTACGCACATAGTGCTCGAAAGCCAGCGCCATGCCGGTGACGGCGCTGCCGCGGTCGCCACTGAACACGGCCGCCTCACCTTGCGGATGATGGCGTGCGACCTCGCGCGGGTGCACGCTGGCGGGTGATGGTTTGCCGCTGGTGGACAAGTCGACGGTGACGACGCGCAGGCCCAGCTTTTCCAGGCACTGGCGCAGAAAGAAGAGTTCACGCGCCTTGGTGTCGAAGGTGCCGGCCACGTAGGCGGCGCGCACGCTGGTGGCGGCCACCGGGAACTCCAGCACTTGGCCGGTCTTGCTCCCTGCCCCGCCATCCGAAGGTGAAAGCCATCCGCTTTCGCGTGCGGGAGAGGGAGAGGGAGAGGGAGAAGGCAGTCGCGCAATGTCAGATATCGGGGCCGAAGCATCGCCCGCATTCCACCGGTTGTAGCCGCGCACGGTGCGCGGCGCCAGGTCGTCCATCGAAGGCGCACCGTCGCCGTAAGCCCGCTGCACGGTATAGACCTGGACTGGCTGCGCTTCGTCCACCAGCGGCACCAGCCCGGCGGCAGCGTCCTCCCCGGGCTCGTCGTGATGCCCGCCGCTTTTCACGCCCAGCAGCTGCTCCTGCATGTCGCGGTTGGCCGCCAGCTGCGCGGCCGGCATCAGGTGCGCGATGCGGCCGTTGACCATGACGCCGATGGTGTCCGCCACCTCCAGCGCCACACCCAGGTTCTGCTCGATGAGCAGGATCGCGATATCGCCTTCGGCGGCCAGCGAGCGCAGCGACTGTGCGACATGCTCGACGATCACCGGCGCCAGGCCTTCAGTGGGTTCGTCCATCACCAAAAGACGTGGCTCCAGCAGCAGCGCGCGGCCGATGGCCAGCATCTGCTGTTCGCCACCCGACAGCTGCCCGCCGCCGTTGCCTTTGCGTTCGGCCAGGCGCGGGAACATGCTGTAAACGCGCTCGACATCGCGCTTCTTGCGCGCCACCAGCTTCAGCGTTTCGTCCACCGACAGCGAGGGCCACACGCGCCGCCCCTGCGGCACGTAGGCGATGCCCCGTTGCGTGATATGGTGGGGGCTCAGGCCCAGGATCTCTTCGCCCGCCAGCTTGATGCTGCCGCCCGCCGGCACCAGCCCGGTGATGGCGTTGCACAGCGTCGTCTTGCCCATGCCGTTGCGGCCGACGATGCCCAGCACGCCGTGCGCAAGCTGCAAGCTCACGCCCTGCAGCGCGTGGGCGCGGCCGTAGTAGACGTCCAGGCCTTCGATGACCAGCATCGGCGCCTTGGGCGCCTTGGGCGCCTTCGTTCTGGCGGCCGGTTCATCGGTGCGGTTCCACCAGGTCACTAGTGCTTTCCTCCCATATAGATGGCCTGCACTTGGGCGTCGTTTTCAATCTCGTCCGGCGTGCCGTGTTTGAGCACACGCCCGTTGTGCATGACCGTCACGCGCTCCACCACGCGCAGCGCGATGTCCAGGTCGTGTTCGATCAACACAAAGCTCATGTGGGCAGGAAGGCCGCGCAGCAAGGCCACCAGTTCGCGCCGCTCGGCCGGCGACAGCCCGGCCGCCGGTTCGTCAAACAGGATCAGCCGCGGCGCGCCGGCCAGCGCCATGCCGATCTCCAGCTGCCGCTGCTGGCCGTGCGCCAGATTGCCCACCAGTTCGGGCGCCAGATGGTCCAGGCGCACGCGGTGCAGGATGTCGTCGGTGGCGAGCTGCGACGCGTGTGCGGCCTGCGCGCGCCAGAAGCTGAAGCGCGCGCTGCCCACGCCGCGCACGGCCAGGAACAGGTTGTCGCGCACACTCAATTCCTTGAACAGCAGCGACGATTGATAGGTGCGCCGCAGCCCCTTGCGGATGCGTTCATAGGGCTGCAGCGCGGTGATGTCTTCGCCGAAGAACAGGATCCTTCCCGCGGTGGGCGGGAAGTCTCCCGTGATGGCGTTGAACAGCGTCGTCTTGCCCGCGCCGTTGGAGCCGAGCACGGCGTACTTCTGGCCCGCGGCCACGCTCAGCGACACCTCGTCCACGGCACGCAACGCACCGAAGGCGCGCGTCACGCCTTCGAGCACCAGCGCGTCGCCGCTCATCAACGGCTTGTGGGCCGCTGGCGGGCCGGCGTGCAAAGTCTGCGCGCGCCGTGGAGTCAGGTTGCTGATCGAGGCCATGGTTTCAGTCAAGTTGTTGCGCGGATCCGGCTCTGCCGGTCCGCAGCAACGCGCCCCCTTGGGGGGCAGCGACCA
>JBBQMM010000291.1:0-5770 GCA_038328935.1 Burkholderiales bacterium | reverse complement strand
CCAAGCCTCTTGCCTCAACGCTGAGCGGCATAACGCCGCATCAAGCCTACTGTGGTGACTGATCGGCCCTCAAGGGCGCAACTGCAGAAGTGCGCTACTCGATGCTCGCGTGCAGCGTTCTCACACGGCCTGGACCCAAAGGGGTCTGTGGCGGAATCTGGGGTGAACGACGGCCCACCTCGGAACACGGCGTTCGCGGACTCGGTCGAGCAGAACAGAGTTGGCGATTGCAGTCGTTCGCGTCAGCCGCCCGACGACGCGCCCGCGCAATCCGGATTCCGACTTGCGGACGAGCATTGGCCTCTTCGTTGTCGCGCCTTCCCGCTCACTCTCGGCTGCGCGCCGGGTCCTCTTGCACGCGCCTGGCGGCAGCACGCGTTTCACCCTGTTGCCGATCTTCGGCCGGCATCGCGCTACGCGTCCGCAGGATTGCGTAGGTTAGGGGTTGTCTCGAGCCGGGCTTCTGAGAAAATGGGCTTCTTAGCGGAGTAGATTAGGCATGCATCATTCGGTTCGTCCGAGAACGGCACGGTTGTGACCGGCACAACGTCCCCCGACACCCGACAGGCGTGGCCAGCCCCGCTTGACGAGCGCCTTTGCCACACCCTGGTGGCTGACGCGTTGCAGCACGTCAACCGTGAGTTGGTCGAGGTGCGCGCGGCGCAGTTCCTTTCGACGCACCCGTGGGCACCGGGTAAGCGGCTTAGGCCGATCACCTTCTTGCTGTCCAACTTGTGCGTGCGGCTGCACAACCGGCGCGACATGCGCATCAACGGTCGCGAGTCACGCCTGGCCTGCGCGATCGAGCTCTTCCACGAAGCGTCTCTGGTGCATGACGATCTGGTCGACCGGGCGCAACTGCGCCGCGGCGCGCCGACCATTCAGATGAGCAGCGGCGAGGGCCTGGCGCTGCTGGTGGGCGACTACCTGTTGTTCCGCGGTCTCAAACTGGTGCTCGACGCCGCTGAAGGCGCTGACGACATCCGCTTGGCGCGAGACTTGGCCGACACGGGGTTGAACGTGGCGATGGGCGAGGCTGAGCAACTCGACCGCTACCTGCGCCGCCTGCACGACCCCGAGCGGCTGCAGATGAAGACCTACCTCGACCTCATCGCCAAGAAGACCGCAGGTCTGTTCGCCGCCTGCGCCGAGGCCGGTGCGGCGATGGAGGGCGCCGACGAAACGATGCGCCTGCAGTTCCGCGACTTCGGCATGAACCTGGGCATCGCCTTCCAGATGATCGACGACGTGATGGACGTTGCCGGTGATGCCGCCGCGGCGCAGAAGACCTTGCGCAGCAACCTGGGCGAGGGCACGGTCACTCTCCCGATGATCCACGCGCTGGCCGCGGCGCCGCAGCATGCAGCGCTGCTGACGGTGGGCCAGACGCCCGACCCCGACAGCGCGGCGTATCGCGAATTCTCGGCCCTGCTTCAGCATCCCGACACGCTGGCGGCCTGTGCGCGCAGCATCGATGACTACGCCGCCAAGGCGCGTGCTGCGCTGGCATTGGCGCCGCTGAACATCTACCGCGTCGGCCTGGAAGACCTGCTGGACTACATCTGCGACTGCCCCTGGGGTGGCGCGCCGCTGTCGGCGGTGCGCGACGTCGGCACGCCGGCGAAGACACCGGCGCGCCGTGCTCAGCGCCGCCGCGGCCGCCGACCCGCACCTGACCCGGATTGACACCGATTTCACCATGCCTGAAGCCGACGCCATCGATCCGACCAGCCTTGTAGCTGTCACGGCCTATTTCGATCAGCACCGCAGGGCCCTGATCGAGCGCGCCGGTGCGCACGGGGGCGGCATCGGGCGGTCGCGGCGAAACGCTTCGGCCTACGCGATCGTGCTGTATGTCAGGGCCTATCCGCCCGGATGGCCAGCCGACGCCACCGAGAACGGCATTCCGATCGAGTTCGTCAGCTCGGACGGTTTTCGTCCGCTGACCCGCTAGCGCTCTGGCGCGTCAACATACGAAAGGCTTACGCGATGAAGCAAGGCGAAGACCGCGACATCAAATCGGCTCACCTCGTCCGGGCGCTGCAACAGCGCCACTGGCCGCAGTACCGCATGCACAACAACGTGGTCGGCATGGCCTACGGCCGCCGCGAGGCCCACGGCGAGCGCACCGACGAGCCGGCGCTGGTGGTGTACGTCATGAAGAAGGTGCCCGAGAGGTTTCTCACGCCCAGTGGCACCTTGCCGCGGCGCATCTTTCTGGGCGGCGACTCGATCGAGGTCGACGTGGTCGAAACCGGGCCGCTGTTCCCGCAGATGTTCGTGGCGCGCGAGCGGCCCACCACCCACGGCATCAGCATCGGCAATGCGATCGACGGCGGGTCGGGAACGATCGGCGGGATAGTGATCGACAACACCGACGGCGCGCAGGTGCTGATCTCCAACAACCACGTGCTGGCGCGGAGCAACCTGGCCGCGGTGGGAGAGGTGATCATCCAGCAGGGCGGCTTCGACGGCGGCGCCGACCCCGCGGACCGCATCGGCAGGCTGCGCCGCTTCGTGATGATCAATGCCAACGGGAACCGCGCCGATGTGGCCATCGCCGTGCCCGACAAGGCCAATGACATTCTCGATCAGGTGCACAACAACATCATCGGCATCGCCGATGCCAACCACCCGGCGGTGGGCCTGCTGTTCGCCGGCAGTTGCGGCCGCACCCTGATCAACCCGATCAACGATGTGCTCAACCAGATCAACTGCGTGCTGCCCAACGGGGCCGCCGCCACCGCGGTGGCCCGCATCGGCGACAACGTCGAGAAGGTGGGCCGCACCACCGAGTACACCTCGTCGACCGTGAAGGAGGTCAATGCCACGGTGCAGATCGACTACAGCGCCGCGCGCGACGGCTCCGACGTTCGTGAGTTCGACGGCCAGATCACCACCGGCTGGATGAGCGACCCCGGCGACTCGGGCTCGCTGGTCTACCTGGGCGGCGATGGCGGCGACGAAAGCCACTGCGAATGCGGCACCACGTCGGCGGCGTCGTCGGTGCTGGGTAAGCGCTTGCGCAGCGAATCGTCGATGGCCAAGGACGTCCGCGACAACTTCCTGCGTCAGACCAAGATCGGCCGCTGGGCGGTGGACCTGTTCTATGCCAACGAAGAGAGCCTGCTCCAGAGGCTGCGTGCCACGTCGATCGCAGCAGACGACAAGGACCACGCGCGCAAGACCTTCGATCGCTTCGGCGACGAGGCGCGCCAAGTCTTTCTGGTCGGCGTCAAGTCGGACCAGCGCGTGACCGAGCAGCACCTGCGCGAGGCGCGGCAGGCGCTCAAGCGTGCGCAGGCCTACATGCAGCCGTCCGAAGTCGAGGCCAGCAAGGAGTTGCTGGCCATCGCCAACGAACATGCCAAGGGCCGAAGTGCGCCTGAGTTGCTGGCGCTGCTCAACGACGACAAGCTGTTTGAGCGCTTGAAGGGCATCGCTGCCAAGGTCAAGACGCTTCGGCAGCCCGGCGACTGCTGCTGACACGGGGCGGTGCGATGCAAGCCCACGCCGGCAACGGCCCCGACGGCAAACCCGAGGGTGAGCCTGACCCCGATTCGCTGGCACCGCTGGTGCTGCAGACCGAGCGTGACCTGCGCGCCAACATCCGGCGCATCTGCCGCCGCCTGGACGCTCAACCGGCGCTCAGCCGGCTGCTGTTCATCAATCCGCTCCTGGTGCTCGAGGACGTGGGTGTGCAGATGTCTCCGACGGTGCGAGAGCACATCATTCAGGCCCTGCGCTTTCCGCCCAAGCGGCGCGTCCGCATCGAGGCCCTGCAGACCGAGGTGGCCGCCCTGGGCCGGCAGTGCGCTGAAGTCGATGGCGATGCAGCCGGCGCGGCCGGACCTACCCCTGTCGCGGCCCCGCGCGTAGGCCATGACCAGACCCAGCACGCGGCCAGCAACACGGCCGAGCACGCTGCGGATCTCGCCGCTCAGACCCCGCTGCGCGTGCAACTGGCGACTCGCCAGGCGGAACTGGCGCGCCTGCAGCAGGGCGCGCTGGTCTTCTTTCCGCGCAGCATCTATGAGCAGTTCAAGCGTGGCGAGAAGAAGCACCGCTGGATCAAAGCCGTTCGCTTTGGCGTCTGAGCGTTTGACGCGGCACCACCGCCATGAGCAACACCTCGTGTTTCAGCTACGTGCTTGAGCTGCCGCTGGGCACCCTGTCGGCATTGCTGCGCGCCGTGCTCGAAGAGCCCGAGGCTGCCGGCAGTGCGCTCACCCAGCGGTGGGACAACGTGCCCATCCCCGGCGGCTATACCGCCACCGTGGAGGTCCGCCCGGGCGACTTTGGGGCCACGCCGCCGGTGGTCACGCTGCCTCCCGTGCCGCTGGCCATGCGGCTCGAACTCGACATGCTCGTGCGGGTCGATGTGAACGAGCTGCCCGAACTCGACCCGATCGAGTACGGCATCCACTTCACCCTGCCCGGCACGCTGGCCAAGACCGCAGGTCCGCCGGCGCAGTTGCGCCTGGGCTTTGCCGCCGTCACCGCGGCCGACCTCAACCTGGTGCTGTCGGGCGGGCAGATCGTGTTGACGCCGGCGCTGGTCGAAGCCAGGGTGCATGCGCAATACGACGCCAACCCGGCGCTGGCGCAGGATGTGCAAAACAACGTGCCGTGGCTGCCGGGCCAGGCAGATGCCACTGTGAAGGTCACCACGGAAATCTTCGACGACGAGCCCGGCAGCATGCCGTTTCGCGGCAGCATCTCGGTGCCCGTCAGCAGCGCGGCCAGCATCACGCTGCGTCTGCCCGGGCACTTCAGGGTGCAGGGACTGGCGGTGCCCAACATCGTCAACACCGACATGACGGTCGATGTGGTGGTGCCGGTGCAGCAGGTCGACGGCGAACTGCGCGTGCGCCTGAGCCAGTTGAGCTCGGCCGCCGTCAGTGTCACTTTCGCCACGCCGCCCAGCAATGCGTTGATCGACACCGGCGCCAGGACGGTGCTGACCAACGCCATCGCCAGCAAGTTGAAGACCTTTGCGCCGGCGCCCAGCCATGACCTGCTTCAGCCACTGCCTAAGGCCGCCGACGTGCAGGCCACGCTCGCCGACCGGCTGCTGGCGTTTGCGCAGGCCTTGACGCTGCCGGTCTTCTCTCCGCAGGCACCGACCACGCCAGGCGCGATCGACCTCACCCAGTTCGAGCCGGCCACGCTGGGTGGGCTGGTGCTGGCGCTGCAGTTCGTGCCGCTGGGCGACGGTACGCCGTGCGATCCACCCGACGTGTTTGCGACCCCGACCGATGGTTTTGCGATTGCCGTGGCCGCACCCGAGGTGCGGCGCATGCTCGACCCGATCATCGACGGCGCCAAGGGCGACCGCGAGGTCGAGGGTTACAACATGACCGTGACCGCGCTGACCGCCGCGTTGTCGAACCCGGGCGACCACGGCGTGGCCGACGGGCACATCTGGATCGACGGCAGCACCGAGGTCCATGTCGACTGCTGGGCCGATCCGGACGTTGCCTTCTCGGGTGCCATCTTTCTGCAGGCCAAGAAGCAGGGCAGCAGCGAGATCATCTTCGAGGCCCAGGCCGGTGCCTTCACCGCCGACGATCCCTGCTGTGCCGATGTCGACCCCGCCACCATCGCCAACCTGATCTCGGGCGAGCAGTCCGCGCCGTTCGAGGTGCCCACCCGGTTCGGCAGCGTGGGTCAGATCGACTGGACACCCGGCGGCACGGAGATCGCGGCCGCCGGGCTGGTGGTTCATTGCGACGCCACCGTCACCGCCACCTCGTCGTTGCCGGGCGGA
>JBBQMM010000290.1:0-5771 GCA_038328935.1 Burkholderiales bacterium | reverse complement strand
GATGGCCACCGGTTCGGGCTTGGCGATGTTTTCTTCTTCGGCGCGGCCGCGCCGGCAGGCCGGTTCGCAGGGCCGGTCGCAAGTGCGGCCCAGCACGCCCGGGAACACATTGCTGACCCAGTTGACCATGTAGGCATCGTCGAAACGACCCTGAGCAATGAGCCGGATGTACTCCGGCACGGGGGTATGGGCAGGGCAGGCCCATTGGCAGTCAACGACCTTGTGGAAGTACGCCGGGTTGCCTACATCTGTGGGCTGCAAAGGCTGTCTCCTGTCCAGGCGGGTGCTGATCGCATCTGCCTTGTCATCGTCGTGCCGATGGCACGGGGTGCAGCACATGCAGCATCCAGACGACACCGGTTCTTGGTTGACAGTCTACGCCCGCCATTGCTCGGGGCGAACCCTTTGGGGCGAACCCTTGGGGCCAACGCTGAAGCGTAAGCGGCAAGACCACACAAAGCCGCACAAGCCGCAACAGCGCAGAGGACCGCCGAAGCCGGCGCGGTGCCTGATCAGCGTTTCGATTCAGTGTCCGACCAGCGCCACGCTCTTGCGGCCCAGGCGCCTCAACCCGAAGGCAAACTCCTCACTGCGGCCCGTAGGGCGCCGAGCGGTGAACCCAACGCCAGAAGTCATTCCATCATGAGCCCCACAACCGAAGTCCTGGTCATCGGCGCCGGCCCCGCCGGCCTGGCCGTTGCTGCCTGCCTGCGCCAGCAGGGTGTCGGTCATGACATCGTCAGCCGCGACGACAGCGTGGCCGCCAACTGGCGCCGCCACTACGAACGGCTGCATCTGCACACCATCAAGCGCCACTCGGCGCTGCCGGGCATGCCGTGGCCGGCCAGTGCGCCGCGCTATCCGTCGCGGCAGCAGGTGGTGGACTACCTGGAGCGCTATGCCGCCGCCCACCATATCCAGCCAAGGCTGGGGGTGGAGGTGCGGCGCGTGCGGCGCGTGCAGCAGCACTTCGAGGTCGACACCAGCGCCGGCCCACTGCAGCCCCGTTGCGTGGTGGTGGCCACCGGCTACAACGGCGTGCCCAGGGCACCCAGCTTCACAGGCATGGAAAGCTTCACCGGCCTGGCCCTGCATTCGCGTGACTACCGCGACGCAGCGCCTTTCAAGGGCCGGCGCACGCTGGTGGTGGGCTGCGGTAATTCCGGCGCCGAGATTGCGCTGGACCTGGCCGAACAGGGCGTGGACGTGGCCATGGTGGTGCGCAGCCCCGTGCACGTGGTGCCGCGTGACCTGTTCGGCCGCCCGTCGCAGGCCACCAGCGTGATGCTGGCGCCACTGCCGGCGCGCTGGCGCGACGCCATCGTCGGGCCCATCCTGCGCGCCGCCGTGGGCGACCTGTCGGCCTACGGCATCCAGCGGCCTGCCATCGGGCCCAACCAGATGATCGAGCAGCAGGGCCGCATCCCCATGCTGGACATCGGCACCGTGGCCATGGTGAAGGCGGGGCGCATCCAGGTGCGGCCGGCGGTGCAGAAGGTGCTGGCCGGCAGCGTGCGCTTTGTCGATGGCCGCGTAGAACCCTATGAGGGCGTCGTGCTGGCCACCGGCTACGACACCGGCCTGGGCGGCTTCATCGAAGCTTTCGAAACCATTGCCGACCACCGCGGGCGGCCGCACCGCTTCGGCCAGGAGACGGCCATTGCCGGCTTGTACTTCGTCGGCTTTCGCAACCCGAGCACCGGTGCGCTGCGCGAGATGGCGCTGGAAGCGCCGCGTGTGGCCGCTTCGATAGCGGCGGGCATGAAGGCTGGACAATCGCGCCCATGAATGTCATCACACGCCGGCAATGGGCCGGTTTGGTCGCCTGCCTTGCCGTGGGTGAGGTCGGCGCAGTCAGCGCCGTAAGCGCGGTGGGCGCTGTCACAGCAGTCAGCGCTGTGGGCGCTGTCACAGCAGTCACCGCTGTGGGCGCTGTCACAGCAGTCAGCGCTGTGGGCGCTGTGGGCACTGTGGGCGTTACCGGCCCGTTCCCGCACTTCGACGCTGCCGTACCCGGTGGCGTGGTGTCGGTGCCGCTGGGCCGGGCCGCGAGCGCGCCGCAGGCCAGCCTGAACGGCGCGCCGGTGCTGGTGGTGGGCAGCAGCACGGCGGGCTGGCAGGCGGTGGTGGGTCTGCCGCTGGCGGCCAAACCCGGCAAGCAGTCGCTGCTGGTGCAAGACACTGCAGCGCAGACGCGCAGCCTGCTCATCACAGTACAAGACAAACGTTATGCCGAACAACGCCTGACGGTGCCACCCCGCCACGTGGACCTGTCGCCCGAAGACCTGGCGCGCCACGAACGCGAACGCGAGCACCAGAAGCCCGTGATGGCCACCTTCAGCCGCACGGTGCCTGCGAGCTTGCGCATGCTGCAGCCCGTGGACGGGCCGCGTTCCAGCTCTTTCGGCCTGCGCCGCGTGTTCAACGGCCAGGCACGCAACCCGCACAGCGGCATGGACATCGCAGCACCCGTGGGCACTGCCGTGGTGGCGCCACTGCCGGGCACGGTCATCGACGTGGGTGACTACTTTTTCAACGGCAAGACGGTCTGGCTCGACCACGGCAGTGGCCTGCTCAGCCTGTTCTGCCACCTCAGCGCCATTGACGTGGCGGTGGGTGACACGGTGGCCGCCGGGCAGCGCCTGGCTGCCGTGGGCGCCACCGGGCGCGTCACCGGCCCGCACCTGCACTGGTCGGTGATGCTGAACCGCACGATGGTGGACCCGGCGCTCTTCATGGCGCCCTGACAGCGGCCCGGCCAGCCGCCTGAGCTGTGCTTCGGTGCCGCGCCACGCGGCGCAGCGCAGCGCATAAAAGCAAACCGAGGCACACCGCATGCACCCCATCGACCTGGCCGTCATCGCCTCCTATCTGCTGCTGACGCTCGGCGTGGGGTTGTGGGTTGCGCGTGGCGACCACAACCGCAGCGCCGACGACTACTTTCTCGGTGCACGCGCCCTGCCCGCGTGGGCGGTGATGCTGTCCATCGTGGCCACCGAAACGTCGGCCCTCACCGTCATTTCAGTGCCCGGCATCGCAGCACGCGGCGACCTCACGTTCCTGCAGCTGTCGTTCGGCTATCTGCTGGGCCGCATCGGCGTCGCCTGGTGGCTGCTGCCAGGCTACTTTGCGGGCCGGCAGCAGACGGCGTACGAAAGGCTGCAGACGCGCTTTGGCGTGCGCACGCGGCAGGCGCTGTCGGCCACCTTCGTGGTCACGCGCTTTCTGGCCGATGGCGTGCGCATCTTTGCCGGCGCCATACCGCTGGCACTGCTGACCGGCTGGGACGTCGCCTGGTCGATCGTGGTGATGGGCGGCGTGACGCTGGCCTACACCTTTGCCGGCGGTCTGAAGGCCGTGGTGTGGGCGGATGCGGTGCAGCTGGTGGTGTACGTGGCAGCAGGTGTGGGCGCCCTGGTGGTGGCCACGCAGATGGCGGCGCACGCAGGCCTCACCGACGGCTCGGACGGCCTGGGCGCCGACTTCGGCGCCGTGCTGCAGCTCGCTGCCGATGCCGGCAAGCTGCATCTGCTGGACTTCAGCACCTCGTTCAACACGCCTTTCACGCTGCTGGGCGGCCTGGTGGGCGGCGCGCTCATCTCGGCCGCCAGCCACGGCACCGACCAGATCATCGTGCAACGCCTGTTGGCCACGCGCAGCCTGCGCGCCGCGCAGTGGGCGTTGGTGGGTTCGGGCGTGCTCGTGATCGCACAGTTCACACTGTTTCTGCTGCTGGGCACCGCGCTGTGGGCGGCGGGCCAGGCACCTGCAGGGCTGGCGGGTGACGAGATCTTTCCACGCTTCATCGTGCAGCACCTGCCGGTGGGACTGGCCGGGCTGGTGATGGCCGGCATCCTGGCCGCGGCGATGAGCACCATCAGTTCGTCCATCAGCGCGCTGGCCTCTTCGGTCACCCACGACATTTACGCCAGTTTCAGCGGCCGCGGCGGGCCCGGCGACGAGGCTCACCTGCTGCGCGTGGGGCGCTGGTTTTCGCTGCTGTGGGGCGTGCTGCTCACCGCCTGCGCGCTGGGCTTTCATCTGGCGGCCAGCGGCAAGCACACGCCCGTGGTGGTGCTGGCGCTGTCCATCGCATCAGTCACCTATGGCGCACTGCTGGGGGCCTATGTGCTGGCCGGCATGGGCAGCCGCATGCAAGGGCGTGACGTGATCACCGGCGCAGCCGTGGCCGTGGCGGTGATGCTGGGGGTGGTGTTCGCGGGCCGGCTCGCCACGGCTCCTGGGCTGGGCTGGCTGGCGCCGCTGGGGCAGCTGGCATTCCCCTGGTATGTGCCTCTGGGCACGCTCGTCACGGTGGTGGTGGCACTTGCTGCGGCGCTGATCCGGAGGGCGGGGCAGGTTGCGTCGCCACGGTCCTGATCCACAACCCCCCGGGCTGTGCGCCAGCCGCTGCGCCCACCGCTCCCTGCCATTGGAGGGCAGAGGGCGCCGCAGCAAAACCTCAGGCCGACGGCGGCGCCGGCACGTCCCAGCGCATGCGCACTTCGCCGGCGGCGTTCACGCTTTCCAGCTGCACGCCAAAACCCCACAAGCGCGCCACGTGTTTCAGCACTTCTTGCCCGTTGGCGTGCAGCGGGCGGTTGTTGTGCTGGAAGTGGCGCAGCGTGAGGCTGCGGTCGCCGCGCAGGTTGACGTTCCAGACCTGGATATTGGGTTCACGCGAGCCCAGGTCGTACTGGCGCGAAAGGCTCTCGCGCACGCGCCGGTAGCCGCTGTCGTCGTGGATGGCGCTGACCTCCATTTCGCTGTCGCCAGCGTCGTCGTGGATGGCAAACAGGCGCAGGTCGCGCATCAGCTTGGGGCTGAGAAACTGACCGATGAAGCTTTCGTCCTTGTAGTCGCGCATGGCTTCATGCAGCACCGGCAGCCAGGGCTTGCCGGCGATGTTGGGAAACCACTCGCGGTCTTCTTCGGTGGGCGCGTCGCAGATGCGTTTGATATCGGTGTACATCGCAAAACCCAGCGCATACGGGTTGATGCCGCTGTACGCGCGGTGGCCCACCGGGGGCTGGTAAACCACGTTGGTGTGCGAGGTCAGCCACTCGATCATCGTGCCGTCGCTCAAGAACCCATCGTCGTACATGGTGTTCAGCAGCTTGTGGTGCCAGAAGGTGGCCCAGCCCTCGTTCATCACCTGCGTCTGGCGTTGCGGGTAGAAGTACTGCGCCACCTTGCGCACGATGCGCACGACTTCGCGCTGCCAGGGTTCCAGCAGCGGCGCGTTCTTTTCGATGAAGTACAGCAGGTTTTCTTGCGGCTCTTCAGGGAAGCGCTTGGCAGCTGCAGCAGCGGCGTCTTTCTCGGCCTTGCGCGGCAAGGTGCGCCACAGGTCGTTGACCTGCTGCTGCGCGTAGGCCTCGCGTTCGCGGCGTTCGCTCAGCTCTTGCGCCAGGCTCTTGCGGCTGGGGCGGCGATAGCGGTCCACGCCGTGGTTGGCCAGTGCGTGGCAGCTGTCGAGAAAGGCCTCGACGGTATCGAGCCCGTGCTTTTCTTCGCAGGCCGCCACGTAATTGCGGGCGTAGACCAGGTAATCGATGATGCTGGCGGCATCGGTCCACATGCGGAACAGATAGTTGCCCTTGAAAAAACTGTTGTGGCCGTAGGCCGCGTGGGCAATCACCAGGGCCTGCATCGCCAGCGTGTTCTCCTCCATCAGGTAGCTGATGCAGGGATTGCTGTTGATGACGATCTCGTAGGCCAGCCCCATGTGGCCGCGCTTGTAGTTCTTCTCGGTGGCGATGAACTCCTTG
>JBBQMM010000289.1:0-5783 GCA_038328935.1 Burkholderiales bacterium | reverse complement strand
AGGGTTGGGGGCGAGGCGGGGGTTTCGAGCCGCATGCGGCGAGCCCGCTAAGCGATGCCGGCTTGCAGGCCGGCATGCGCACTGCAAGTGAGGGTGCAATGCCGGCAAATCAACGACTTGGAAGTTTTGTTTCTCATGAGTATTTCGAGCTTGCCCGGGCAGCGCGTCAAGACGAGCCGTCGCTCGGGCCATGGCGCGCATTGGCAGCGACGAGCCAGCCTGATTGAATGGAGCGCCTCGAGGCAACGGCAGGAACGCCGATTGCTGGCATCCTGGCTGCAGGGGTCGGGTGAGCGCGATGGCCGAATGCCGCACCCGCTGCACTCGCGTGGCCGTGTGACGACGGTCGACAGCCGTTCAACAACCCAGGAGATCCCATGGCTCACCCAGTCAATCAAGCCTGCATCGACGCCTGCAACGCCTGCGCCAATGCCTGCGACCACTGCGCCGCCGCGTGCCTGCAAGAGAACGACGTCGCGATAATGGCGCGTTGTGTCGCACTGGACATGGACTGCGCCGCCCTCTGCAGGCTGGCCGCTGGCTACATGGCGCGCGGCAGCGAATTCGCCGCGCCGTTGTGCCAGCTCTGCGCACTGGTCTGCCAGACGTGCGGTGAGGAGTGCGGCAAGCACAAGATGGACCACTGCCAGGCATGCGCCGACGCGTGCATGAGCTGTGCCAAAGAGTGCCGGGAAATGGCAACCTGAGTCCTGCGCCAGCGGCGAGCGTCAGACCACGCCGCAGCGCGGTCGGCGCGGTCGCGGCACGTCTGCAGGGCCAAGCCCGAGAGCAACTGACAAACGTCGACCGCCGCAGGGTGGCTGGTCGAGCAGGCACCGAAATTGCTGGCGTGGGTTGTAGCCCTCGCCCACTGTCGAAGGCACTGCCACCATGCCAATGACATCCTCACTCGGCTGCACATCGTTCTGGTGTGGGTGTTGCTGCAGACGCTGGGCCAGCGTCTGATCGCCATCGACTTGCAGCCACTGGTGGTCGATCTGCTTCGACCGCCGAAAGCGCCTCCGCCTGCTCCGCCGCCACCGCTCGAATGGCCCGTGCTGCAGCCGCCTCCGCCGTCTTTCGTGCCGCCGCCGGAAATCCGCATTCGGCCACCTCCCGTGCCGTTGCCAACCATCAGTGTGCAGAGGGCCGCGCCGCCACCCGCGCCGGTGGCGATCGCGCCGCCGCCTGCCCCGGCGCCTCCCGCGCCCGCACCGCCGGTGGCCGCGCCGGCGGCACCACCGGCGCCGCCGCCACCGAAGCCTCTGCCGCCACCGCCCGCGCCGGCGCCACCGCCGCCACCGGCGCCAGCGCCCCCACCCGATCAATCACGACCGGCGCAGCTGGCGGCATCGCGGTGCGACCGGCCCGAATATCCGCCAGCGGCGACACGCGCAGAGGTCACCGGCACGACACGCATCCACTTCCAGGTCGACGCGGCGGGGCGGGTCATCGACGCCCGCGTCTTGAAGCGCTCGGTCCCGCTTCGCGAGCATCGGTTGCTCGATAGCGCAGCGGTCGACGCGCTCAGCCGCCGCGGATTCAGCGGCGGGCTGGACGCCCGCGGACACCCAACTGGCGGGTTCGCGACGGTGAACTACGCGTGGACGCTCGAATGAAACCCCCTCGCGACAGCAGGAGGCTCGCCCGCACCATGCCACGGCTGCGCTGCGGGGTAGCCGGCCCCGCGCAATGATGAGGAGGAATTGCATGACCAAAGCCCACGTCTTCGTTGCGGTCCCAGCGATCTGGGTGATCGCAGCGGCGCTGTCAGCGCCGCTGTCCGCGCGAGCCGTCGGCACGGATGAACTCGTCAGCCTGATCAACGCTTTTCGCGAGCAGCCGCGTGATTGTTCGGGCGGCTCGGCACCGCCGCCGCAGCCGTTGGCGCCGTCGCCTGCGCTGGCGCGTGCACATCCCTCCGCGCATGGCGACGACCTGGCCCGGGCGCTGGCCGCAGCCGGCTACCGAGCTTCGACAGCGACGACGGTGCTCATCTCCGGCGCCGGCGACGCGCAGCGTGCCGCGGCTCTTCTGCGCAGCCGTTACTGCAGCAGCCTGCGTGATCGACGCTTTTCCGAGATCGGCGTCGCGCACACGGGCGACACCTGGCGCATCAACCTGGCCCGGCCGCTGCTGCCGGCCAACCTGGCCGACTGGCGCGAAGCCGCCAAGAAGGTGCTGCAGCTCACGAACCAGGCGCGGGCGCAGTCCCGGCAGTGTGGCGACCGGCACTTCGATGCCACCAGCCCGCTGGCGTGGAATGATGCCCTGGCCGCCGCGGCGCTGGTGCACAGCCGCGACATGGCCAAGCGCGACTACTTCAGCCACGCCGACCCGGCGGGCGACACGGCCGCACAGCGCACGACACGGCAGGGCTACCGGTGGCGGACGGTCAGCGAGAACATTGCCGCCGGCCTGGCCGCGCCGGAACAGGTGGTCGCCGGCTGGCTGGCCAGCCCCGGCCACTGCGCCAACATCATGTCCGCGGACTACGCTGAAATGGGTGCCGCCTATGCAACAAGGACGCGCAGCGCCATGGGCATCTATTGGACGCAGGTCTTCGGCCGCCAACGCCAGCCCTGAGCCAGGGACAGCTTGTCACCGGTGGAGGCATGGGGCCCGCTCGATCTCCATGCCCGCTGCTGGCGACTTCAAATTTGATGCGGCCCGCGGAGGAAGCGCCGCACTTCGTCACGCAGCACATCCGTCGGCTCCATGGCCCCGCCGCTGGCGCTTGCGTGGCCGGCAATGCCTGGCAGTTCCACGTGACGGGCTCCTGCGATGTGGTCACTGGCGAAGTGCGCCTCGAACGCGGGGTTGTAGAGATCGAGTTGCGGAGCCAACACCAGGGTTGCTGCCTGGATGCAGGCCAGCGCGCGCACCGTGTCGCCGTCGCAGCCAGGCGTGTCGCCGACATCGTGCGCGTCATAGGCCCAAGTCTGGCAGCACCAGTCGAAAGGGTTGGGGCCGTGTTCGACAAGCTGCTGCGTGCGTTGTTCGATCAGCGCCAACAGCGCCGCGGGCGTTTCGAGATGCTGCAGGGCCGCCGGCGTCGACGGCATCACCCACTGCGTCAGCGGCACCCACAAGCGCATGGCCTCCTCGCGCGGCCGCGCCGTGCGGCAATGCGCGTCGCTGAACAGTGCGCGGCGGCTCAGCTCGTTGACCAGTTGCGACCAGCGCGCCGTGCGCGCGGTCGGCGTGATGGCCACGAGGGCCGCCATGTGTTGCGGATGGCTCACGCCCCATTGCAGCGCCTGCATGCCTCCCATCGACGCACCCACCACCGCATGCAGCCGCCGCACGCCCAGGTGATCCAGCAGCCGGCGTTGCGATGCCACCATGTCGCGGATCGTGAGGCGCGGGAAATGCGGGCCGGCCTGTTCCACGCTGTTCGAAGGCGATGACGACAAGCCATTGCCCAGCGCGTCGACCACCACGATGCAGTGTCGGTCGCTGTCCAGCGCGTTGCCCGCGCCGATCAGGAAGTCCAGGCGATGGTGGGTGCTGCCGATCGCGGTGGTGACCAGGATCGCCGCGTCCGGCAGCTGCGCAGGATCGCCATGGAACACGTAGGAGACGAAGGCGTTGCGAAGCACTTCGCCCGACTCGAGCGCCAGGTCACCCAGGTCCAGGCGCCAGTGCGGACTGTCGATCCAGCCGTCGGCCAGGGGCGGATGGCGCAACACGAGCTGCCC
This sequence comes from Burkholderiales bacterium, assembly GCA_038328935.1. Lineage (GTDB taxonomy): Bacteria > Pseudomonadota > Gammaproteobacteria > Burkholderiales > Burkholderiaceae_C > Rubrivivax. The sequence goes on along the minus strand of JBBQMM010000289.1, from coordinate 2,082 downwards.
CTCAGTCGAAGGTGATCACGTGGCGGATGCCTTCACCGCGTCGCATGGCTTGGAAGCCGTCGTTGATGCGCTCCAGCGGCGCACGGCTGCTGATCAGGTCATCGAGATTGAGCTTGCCGTCCAGGTAGAGCTGGGCCAGCCAGGGAAAATCGCGCCGCGGCCTGGCGCCGCCATAGCTGGATCGGGTGATGCGCTTCTCGCCCATCAGCGAGCCGAAACGCAGGCTCACGCGGCGCTGCACATCGGTTTTGCCCAGGATCACCAGTTGGCCACCGGGGCGCGTGGCCTCCAGCGCCAGCTGCAGCGCGGCTTCCGAGCCGGCGGCCTCGAACACATGGTCGGCGCCACGCCCCTGCGTGAGCGCCCTGATGTGGTCCAGCGCGTGCTCGTCGGCGGGCAGCACATGCGCGGCGCCGAAGCGTGTGGCCAAGGCCAGCTTGTCGGCACTGCGATCCACCGCGATCACCGGCGCAGCCAGTTCCATCGCCGCAGCCTGGATCGCGTTCAACCCCACCGCGCCGCAGCCGATCACGGCCACGCTGGCGCCGGCTTCGACGCGGGCCAGGCGGCTGACCGCGCCCACACCCGTCATCACGCCGCAGCCGATCAGACAGGCGCGGTCGAACGGCATCGCCGCCGGCACCTTGATCGCGCCCGACTCGGGCACCACCGAGTACTCGGCGTGCGAAGACACCACCGAGAAGTGGTGCAGCGTGGCGCCACGCCAGCGCAGCCGCGACTGCCCGTCCAGCATGTGGCCGGCGGGCTGGTGGCGAGTGAAAGGCTCGCACAGGATTGGCAGGTCACGCTCGCAATAGAAGCAGTGGCCGCAATGCGGGTTCCAGGACGCCACCACCGTGTCACCGGGTTTCACGTGCGTCACGGCGCTGCCCACGTCCTCGACCACCCCGGCGCCTTCATGGCCCAGCACGATGGGCAGCGGGTACGCGAGTTGCCCGCCGATAACCTCCAGGTCGGTGTGGCAAAGGCCGCTGGCGCGATTGCGGATGAGCACGTCACCGGGTGCCAGCGCGTCGAGCGTGACACGCTCGATGGCCAGCGGCGCATCCACGGCAGTCAGCACCGCAGCGCGGAAGTTCATCTCAGGGGCCCATCAGGCGCGTCGGCAGCCAGGTGACCAGCGCGGGCACATAGGTGATGAGCAGCAGCACGCCAAACAGCGTGAGCATGAAGGGCCAGCCTTCCTTGACGAAGCTCTCGATCTTCACGCGCAGGATCGAGCAGGTGGTGAACATCATCGTGCCCACCGGTGGCGTGACACCGCCGATGGTCAGGTTGACCACCAGCACCAGCCCGAAGTGCAGCGGGTCGATGCCCAGCTTGATGACCGCCGGCACCAGGATCGGTGTCAGCAGGATCAACGCGGCCGTGCCCTCGATCAGCATGCCGACTGCGATCAGGCCGAAATTGATCAGCAGCAGCAGCAGCCAGGGCTGCTGCGTCAGCTCGATCAGCACCGCCGCCGCGCGCGACGGGATGCGCTGCCACGACATGTAGAAGCCGAAGGCGCTGGCCGCACAGATGATGATCATCACTGCCGAGGTCGCCAGCACGGTCTCGACCACGATCGTCGGCACCGAGGCCCACTTCAGTTCGCGGTGCCAGACCGCGCCCACCAAGGCGGCGTAGACCACCGTCATCGCGCCTGCTTCGGTGGGCGTGAAGATGCCGTAGCGGATGCCCAGCAGAATGAAGGCGATGATCGACAGTGCGCCGGCGGCGTCCACCACGGCGCGCCAGAGTTCGCCGGTGGAGACACGCCGCTCGCGCAAGGGCTTGTAGCCCCGGCGTTTGGACATCAGACCCACCGTGATCATCAGCCCCGCGCACAACAGCAGACCGGGCACGATGCCGCCGATGAAGAGCCGGCCCACCGAAACGTCCGCCAGATAGCCGTAGATGATCAGGCCGATGCCCGGCGGGATGATGGGTGTGATGACCGACGCGCAGGCCGTGATCGCCGCCGCAAAGCCGGGTGTGTAGCCGCGGCGGACCATCTCGGTGCCGAGCATCTTGGCCTGCATCGCCGCGTCGGCGTTGGCCGACGCCGACAGGCCGCCC
>JBBQMM010000288.1:0-5788 GCA_038328935.1 Burkholderiales bacterium | reverse complement strand
CGCAGGAACTTGAACTGCGCGTCGTTGGCCACCACGCCGTAGTGTCCGACGGCAAAGAAGTCCACCCGCTGCGCCCCCGCCAGCAGCTCGATGGCGCGCGCCAGCGCCTCGCGGTTGAGCTGCTCGCGCACTTGCAGAATGGCGCTGGCGGTGTTGCCCAGCACCTTCACGCCCAGTTCCAGCGTGCTGTCGTCGCCGGTCACCTGGGTGTGCGTCAGCGGCACCGTGGCCGACAGGCCGGAGGCCAGCCGCAGCTTGAAGTCGCTCAGGCCAAGGCAACCCAGGCTGCGGCAAAAGCGGATCACCGTGGGCTGGCTGACCTGCGACGCGCGCGCGATCTCGGCAATGGGGTCGCCCAGCGCCGCGCGTGGATGCGCCAGCACGTGGTCGGCCACGCGCCGCTCGGCCGGCGACAGCGTCTCTCGCGCGCGCTGGATGTGCCCCAGCAGCGCCGAGCCCTGGTCGTCCGAGCGGCTGCGCAGCTGGGCCGCCAGGATCGCCGACGCGCCCATGAAGGTGGCGTTTTCGGCCGTGATCACGTAGGTGGGGATGCGCTGCAGGTAGTCGGAGAAGCGCCCCTTGTCCTCGAACCGCTGCCGGAATGGTGAGCGGTCGAAGTAGGTGCCCAGGCGCGGCACGATGCCGCCGCCGATGTACACGCCGCTCAAGGCGCCCAGGGTCACGGCCAGGTTGCTGGCCGCCGTGCCCAGCACGGCGCAGAAAGTCTCGAGCGTCGCCGCGCAGTGTGCGCAGCTGCCGTTCAGCGCGCGGCGCGTGATCTGCGGCGCTGGCAAAGGCTCCGGCGGCAGGCCGGCGTGTTCACGCAGCGCCGCGTGAATCAGCTCGATGCCCGGGCCGGACAGCAAGCGCTCGAAGGACAGGTGCGGGTAGCGCCGCTGGCCGAATTGCAGGATGGCCTGCTCGCGTTCGTCGCGTGGCGCAAAACTGCTGTGGCCGCCTTCGGTGCCCAGCGCTATATAGCCCTCTGCGGCGGGAATCAAGCCACTCACGCCCAGACCGGAGCCGGCGCCCAGCAGCCCCAGCACGCTGCGCTCCCGGGCCTTGCCCCCGCCCACTTGCCGGCGCTGGTGGTTGCCCAGCCGCGGCAAGGCCATGGCCAACGCGGTGAAGTCGTTCACCACCACCAGCGAGCCCAGGGCCAGCTTCTGACGCATCTGCTCGATGGAAAAGCGCCAGTGGTAGTTGGTCATGCGCACCTCGTCGCCATCCACCGGGTTGGCGATGGCGATGGCGGCGTGCTCGATGGGCGCCAGCTCACCGCTGGGCAGGCCGTGCAGATAGGCCGACACCGCCGCTGCGAAGTCTGCGTGTTCGGCACAGCGCAGGCTGGCCGTGTGCATGAACAGGCCGGGCGCGGTTTCTACCGTGAAGCGGGCATAGGTGCCACCGATGTCGGCCAGCAGTCGCGGGGTCTCAAACGGCGTCATGGCAATGCAAAAGCAGCAGGGTGGGTGCAGGCAGCTGAACCCTGCGTCTGGGCTGCTGCCGACCATCGAAGTCGACACTACTGTAGCTTGACTACAGTGCTGCCGTGCCTCGGATACCGAGCAGAGCGACTGGCTGCGTGTCTGGCTGAGCGCCTGGCCGAGCGCCTGGCTGAGCGCCTGGCTGACCGCCTGGCGCCCCGGGGCCACACTCCCCGTCATCCAAGCCGCGTAGTTTTGTTACCGTTTTCGCGTATTCTGTGCACCAAGGCCCGCAAGAGACGGGGGGAGCGCAAGCAAGGACCGCAGAGCAAGGACCGATGGAAGTGAAGGCAGCAGGCGCGCAAGAAGATTTCAAACCGCCGGCAGTTGACGGTGGCGGCGCTGTCGGGCGTGCGCTGCGCGGCACTGACGCAGCATGGCTGCCTCGACCCTGGATCGTGGCCGATATCGGCGGCACCAATGCGCGCTTCGGCTGGCTCGACACCACGGGCGCCGTCGAGCATGTGCTCACGCTGCCGACGGCCGATCACAACGGGCCCGCCGAGGCCGCGCGGGCCTACCTGCAGCAGGTGGAGGGCTTGCTGGGCGCGACCTACCGGCCCCCGCAGGCGGCAGCCTTTGCCGTGGCCACGGCCATTGTTGGCGACCACATCAGTTTCACGAACAGCGGTTGGGCGTTTTCACGCAGCGCCACCTGCCACGCGCTGGATTTGCGGGAACTGCTGATCCTCAACGACTTCGAGGCCCTGGCGCTGTCGCTGCCAAGGTTACGGCCCGATCAATTGCAGGCATGGAACGGCGCTGCTGACGCAACGGCCGGCGCTGCCAGCGCTGCCCTGCCCGTACAACACGCGCTGGCCGTCATCGGCCCTGGAACCGGGCTGGGCGTGGCCGGCATCGTGCCCACCCGCCACGGCTGGGTGGCGATACCGGGCGAAGGGGGGCATGCCAGCCTGGCGGCCGCCGACGACTTCGAGGCCGAACTGTTGCGGCAGGTGCGGCTGGAGCATTCTCATGTCTCGGCCGAGCGGCTGCTGTCGGGCATCGGCCTGCCGGTGCTGCATGGCGCGGTGGCCGCCGTGCTGGGTCAGGCAGCGCCCACCCTGAGCGTCGAAGCCGTGGTCGAGCGCGGTCTGGACGGGTCCGATGCCGTATGCGCCCGAACCGTGGACGCCTTTTGCGCCTTGCTTGGCAGCTTTGCTGGCAACGTGGCGCTCACCATGGGTGCGCGCGGCGGCCTCTACATCGGTGGCGGCATCGTGCCGCGCCTGGGTGAGCGCTTTTTTGCGTCGGCGTTTCGGCAGCGTTTTGAAGCCAAGGGCCGGTTCCAGACCTACTTGCAGGCCATCCCCACGCCGCTGATCACCGACACGCTGGCCGCTTTGGACGGTGCTGCGCTGGCGCTGGAGCAGCACCGCTGCTGACCATCCGGGATTGCCAGGGGTTTCCACTCCATTTGCCGATCACCCTGCTAAGCCACTATTTTTTTCACGGTCTTTGTCAACCGGCTGCAGCGGCAGTCGTTGTGAGACCGCTGACACGCCACTTCATGTCCTTCAGGGCGGCAAGGTGGCAAGCAGTGCAAGGCTGGTGTGCCGATGGGTTTTCAGGGCTTGGCCCCCGATCTGACGCGCACCCTCCAGCAGTCCACCCAACATCCATTGCAACGAGAAAGAACCTTATGAACAAGCTCCTGACCGCCCTCGTCCTGGCCGCCTTCGCTACCGCTGGCGCCCACGCTGCTGATGCCAAGCCCGCTGCTGCTGCGCCTGCCGCTGCTGCCGCCCCGGCTGCCGACAAGGCTGCCCCGGCCAAGAAGGCCATGAAGAAGTCTGGCAAGAAGGCCAAGAAGGCCGCTGCCGTGGCCAAGTAAGTTCCGGGCCTTCGGGCCTTGGCATGCAAGAAAAGGCGGTCGCCACGGTGACCGCCTTTTTTTCTGTGCGGCTTCAGGGCAGCGTGATGACCTCGCTGCTGTCCATCACCTTGGGCGCGTCCCCGTTCTTCGGTGCCGGAGCGCCGCCCATGGCGTAAGGCTGTGCCGTGGCGCCCAGCGCCCGGTAGCCACCGTCGTAGTCCCACGTGGTGACCCACAGGCGTGCGCCCGAAAGGCTGGGCAATCGGCCCAGCGCGGCGGCCGGGAAGGTGAACTCCACTTCGTGGCGGGCAGGCATGACCGCAATGTGCGCGCCTGGCGCCAAGGGTGTGCCTTCGTCTTGATCGCTGGCGCCCTGACTGTCGAACAGCGCGTTTGACCAGCCGTGGGCGCGCAGGCGTCGATGCCAGCGCATGCCCTGCGGCAGGTTGCCGTCCTGCAGCGGCATGCGGCGAGCGCCTTCGCCGGCCTGGCCGGGCAGTTCGATGAAGATCGTGAACGCCACGTGGTCGAAGCCGTTGGCCGGGTTCCACAAGGTGCTCACCTCGTGGGTCTGCACGGCCACGCGCAGCGCACCGCCGGCGGTGTAGACGCGCACACGGCGGATGTCCATCTGCCGCCGTGCACCCCAGCCGGGGTCGGTGGGGTAGGTGTAGCTGCCGGTGGGCCCGGTGTCGTCGCCTGCGGGGTCGCTGATGTCGGCTTGCAGCTGCCACGCACGATCAACCCGAAAGCTGCGGCTCTCCGACACCGCGGCGCCGGCAGGATCAAAGGCCACCAGCGTGTGCGCCACTTTGGGGTCGACGTGGCTGGCCGTGTCGACACGCGCCGTCCAGCGGCCCTCGGTGTCGGGCGTGACGGTCAGCGCGCGGCTCAAGTCACCGTCGATCACGAGTTTCAGCGCCTGCAGCCCGGGTGCGGCGTGGCCCTGCACGTCGAAATCGCCCTGCAGCACGCCCACCGGCAGCGGCGCCAGGGTCAGCGCGGCTGGCGTGGCCTGCGGCGCAGATGCTGTCTGCTTCGGGCGTGCGCCGATCCTGGTTGAGTGGGCGGTTGCGCCCCTGTCGGCCAGCCACACCTGCGCACTGAAGGGTGGCAGCACCAGCGTCAAGCGCCCGTCGGCGCCCACCAGACGGTCACCGGGGTTGCCGTGCAAGCCGTAGGCGCCACGAAGCGTGGTTCCAGCCGCCAAGCCTGTGGGCAGGTTGTCGAGCAGACTCTCATGAGCGGCGGTGTTGAAGATCATCAGCATCTGCTCGCCGCGGGCGGTGCCGGGCCCGGCTGCCATGCGCCAGGCCAGCGCGCCGGGTTGCGCCGCCTGCGCGTACAGCACCGTGGGCACGCCGCGCGACAACACGCGGTGCCGCTTGCGCAGCGCTGCCATGTCCGCGATGGCGCGGTACAACGGCGCCTGGGTGTCGAAGTGGTCGCGCCCGCCGCTGCCCCAGCCGCTGGCGAACATCGATGCGCGTTGCTCCGTGAATCCCTGCTCGGTGCCGTAGTAGATGACCGGGATGCCCGGCAACGTGAACATCGCCAGCAACGCCTGGCGCAGGCCGGCATCGCTGCCGCCGGCCAAAAAGCGGTCGACATCGTGGTTGTCGACGAAGGTAGGCATCAGGTGCGGATGGCGGTGCACGGCCATCATGCGCTGCACGCGGTCGGCCAGTTCGGCAGGAGGCTTGCCGCGTGCAAACACATCGCCCAGTGCGCCGTAGAGCGGAAAGTTCAGCATGCCGGGCATCAACGCTGGTCCCGTTTTCAAGGCTGGTTTCAGGCCCTGTTCCAGAGCCGGCTTGACGCCCGCTTTGGATCCAGCTTTGGGCCGTGCTGTCCCGGCAGGGCCCTCGGCCGCGGCGGCAGCCAGCGTGACATAGCCTTCGATCTTGCGTGCCTGCAAGTCCTGCCCGGGTTTGTCGACGCCAAAACCCTCGCCGAACACGTGGAAGGCCTTGCGCCCGGTGCTCCGCGCCACCCGCAACACGCCAGGTGCTGCGGCGTCGGTGGCATGCAGGAAGTCGGCGAAATACGCGGGCGGCACATAGAAAGCCGTGTCGACACGGAACGCGTCCACACCCACTTGCTGGATCCAGTGGCCGAAGCTGCGCCTCAGTGCGCGCCGCACCACCGGGTTGTCGGTGTTCAGATCGTCCAGGCCGCTCATCTGGAAGCTGTGTTCCTGCAGCGGGTCGTTGTAGTCGCGGATGTCGGGCGTCCAGTGGTAGATGGCCGCGGCACGCTGCTTCGGGTCGCGCGGGTCGTTCTGATCAAACGGCGGCTGGCTCGGGCGTGGCACGGGGCGCGTCTGGTCGTGCGCTTCCCAGCCGCGGGCCGGTTCGCCTTCCACCCAGCGGTCGCGGTAGGTGAAGAAGTTGCCCATGTGGTTGACCACGATGTCCTGCACCAGGTACATGCCGCGGCTGTGCAGGGCGTGTGAGAGCTGCTTGTAGTCGGCCAGCGTGCCCAG
>JBBQMM010000287.1:0-5819 GCA_038328935.1 Burkholderiales bacterium | reverse complement strand
GCCTCTCTGTCGGCCACCAACCCCTACGGCCAGACCAAGCTGATGGGCGAACAGATGCTGCGCGACCTCGGCGCCGCACAGCCGCAGTGGCAAACCGCCTGCCTGCGCTACTTCAACCCCGTGGGCGCGCATGAAAGCGGCCTGATCGGCGAAGACCCGCGTGGTGTGCCCAACAACCTGATGCCTTACGTGGCCCAGGTGGCCGTGGGGCGGCGCGAGGCGCTGTCGGTTTACGGCAGCGACTACGCCACAGCCGACGGCACCGGCGTGCGCGACTACATCCACGTCACCGACCTGGCGCAGGGCCACGTGGCCGCACTGCAGCGCCTGGAGCGGACCCCCGGCTCGCTGACTGTGAACCTGGGCACCGGCCGCGGCTACAGCGTGCTGGAAGTGGTGGCGGCCTACGCGCAAGCCAGTGGCCGCCCGGTGCCCTACCAGCTGCAACCCAGGCGGCCCGGCGATGTGGCCGCCTGTTACGCCGACCCGGCTCTGGCGCAGCAACTGCTGGGCTGGAAGGCCGAGCACGACCTGCAGCGCATGTGCGCCGACAGCTGGCGCTGGCAGTCGATGAACCCCCAGGGATTTGAAAACGAGGCCTGATTTCATGATGACGAGCAGCACCAGCGGCGAAGGCAAGACAGGCAGCACCAGCAGCACCAGCAGCAAAGACAGCACCGGCAGGGCCGGCAGCACCGGCAGCAACTCCACGCTGGTCTGGCCGGTCATCATGGCCGGCGGCTCGGGCACCCGCCTGTGGCCGCTGTCGCGCAGTGGTTTCCCCAAACAGTTCCTGGTGCTGTCTGGCAACACCAGTTTGTTCCAGCAAGCCGTCTCCAGGTTGCAGGGCCTGGCTGACGAGCACACCACCGTCGCCGCACCGGTGGTGGTGGGCAATGAAGAGCACCGCTTCCTGGTGCTGGACCAGCTGCGTGAAATCAAGCGCCCGCCGTCGGCCGTGCTGCTGGAGCCGGTGGGCCGCAACACCGCGCCAGCAGTCACCCTGGCCGCGCTGCAGGCACTGGAATCGGGGCTCGACCCGGTGCTGGTGGTGACCGCCGCTGACCAGACCGTCACCGACGCTGCTGCCTTCACCGCCGCCGTGAAGCAGGCCGTGGCCGCCGCAGCGGGCGGCGCCATTGCCGTGCTGGGCATCACCCCCGACCGTGCCGAAACCGGCTATGGCTACATCCGCGCCGACGGCGACCGTGTGGCGCAATTCGTCGAAAAGCCCGACCTCGCCACGGCGCAGAAGTACCTGGCGCAGGGCGGCTACTACTGGAACGCTGGCATGTTCGTGCTGAAAGCCAGCGTGTGGCTGGCGGCGCTGCAGCGCTTCAGGCCCGACATCGCCAGCGCCTGCCAGGCGGCCTTCGCGCAGCGCCAGAGCGACGCCGAATTCGTGCGCCCCGACAAGGCCGCCTTCGCCGCCGTGCCCAGCGAAAGCGTGGACTACGCGGTGATGGAGAAGTGCCCCGGCGTGCTGGACATCCGCATGGTGGCGTTGAACGCCGGCTGGAACGACCTGGGTGCCTGGGAAGCCGTGTGGCAGGTGTCGGAGAAAGACGCCGACGGCAACGCCAGCGTGGGTGACGCGATCATCAGCGACAGCCGCAACACGCTGGTGCACGCCACCAGCCGGCTGGTCAGCGCGGTGGGCCTGACCGACGTGGTGGTGGTGGAAACACCCGACGCCGTGTTCGTCGGCAGCCGCGAAAAAAGCCAGGACGTGAAGAACATCGTGGCGCAGCTGGGCCGCGAGCAGCGCGGCGAACACGCGCTGCACCGCAAGGTGCACCGTCCCTGGGGCTGGTACGACAGCATCGACAACGGCCCGCGCCACCAGGTCAAGCGCATCATGGTCAAACCCGGTGCCAGCTTGAGCCTGCAGATGCACCACCACCGCGCCGAGCACTGGATCGTCGTCACCGGCACGGCCGAAGTCACCGTGGGCAGCAAGGTGCTGCTGCTGGCCGAGAACCAGAGCACCTACATCCCGCTGGGCGAAACCCACCGGCTGCGCAACCCGGGCAAAGTGCCGCTGGAAATCATCGAAGTGCAGAGCGGAAGTTACCTGGGTGAAGACGACATAGTTCGCTTCGAAGACACCTACGGCCGGCAGTAGAGTCGACTTGGCCCCCTCTCCCTGGCAGTAGAGTCGTCTGGCTCCATCTCCCTCTCCCTCTCCCTGGCACTAGAGCCGTATTGCTCCCTCTCCCTGGCAGGGAGAGGGAGCAAAACATGACCATCCTCATCACCGGCGGTGCCGGCTTCATTGGCAGCAACTTCGTCATCGACTGGCTCGCCACGCAGGGCGAGCCGGTGGTCAACCTCGACGCGCTGACCTACGCCGGCAACCTGCACAACCTGGTTGCCCTGAACGGCGACAGCCGCCACCACTTCGTGCACGGCGACATCACCAACCGCAGCCTGCTCGACCAGTTGCTCCAGCAGCACCGGCCGCGTGCCGTGTTGCACTTCGCGGCCGAAAGCCACGTCGACCGCAGCATCCACGGCCCTGGCGCCTTCATCAAGACCAACGTCGAAGGCAGCTTCACGCTGCTGGAAGCCACACGCAGCTACTGGAACACGCTGCAAGCCGAAGCCAGGGCTGCATTCCGCTTCCTGCACGTCAGCACCGACGAGGTCTACGGCAGCCTGAGCCCGGAAGCGCCCGCCTTCACCGAAGACCACGCCTACGCACCCAACAGCCCCTACAGCGCCAGCAAGGCGGCCAGCGACCACCTGGTGCGCGCGTGGCACCACACCTACGGCCTGCCGGTGCTGACCACCAACTGCAGCAACAACTACGGGCCCTTCCACTTCCCCGAAAAGCTGATCCCCCTGATGATCGTCAACGCACTGGCCGGCAAGCCGCTGCCCATCTACGGCGACGGCCAGCAGGTGCGCGACTGGCTGTACGTGCGTGACCACTGCAGCGCCATCCGCACCGTGCTGGCGGGCGGGCGCGTGGGCGAAACCTACAACGTCGGCGGCTGGAACGAGATGGCCAACGTCGACATCGTGCACACCGTGTGCAAGCTGCTGGACGAACTGCAGCCCAGCCCGCAGGGGCCCTACGCGCGCCTGATCACGCACGTGAAAGACCGCCCCGGCCACGACCGCCGTTATGCCATCGACGCACGCAAGATCGAAACCGAGCTCGGCTGGCGCCCCGCAGAAACTTTCGACAGCGGCATCCGCAAGACGGTGCAGTGGTATCTGGACCACCCGCAGTGGGTGGCCAACGTGCAGAGCGGCGCCTACCGCGAATGGCTGGAAGAACAGTACACGACCGCTGCAGGCTCTAATTTGTCCACCGCGCCCACCGCGTCCATCGCGTCCACCGCGTCCACCGCGCCCATCACACCTGTCGCCTGACCGCACCAGTGAACATTCTTCTGCTGGGTTCGAACGGGCAAGTGGGCTGGGAGCTGCAGCGCGCGCTGGCGCCGTTGGGCGCGGTGGTCGCCTGCGGACATCACAGCGGTGCAGCGCTGCAAGCCGACCTGTCAGCCCCGGCCACGTTGGCAGCGCTGGTTGAAAGCGTTCAGCCCGCGCTGATCGTCAACGCCGCGGCCTACACCGCTGTGGACCGTGCCGAAAGCGAACCCGGGCTGGCGCATGCCGTGAATGCCGCGTCGCCGGCCGAGCTGGCACGCTGCGCCGCAGCCCGGGGTGTGCCGCTGGTGCACTACAGCACCGACTACGTGTTCGACGGCAGCGGCGAACACGCGCGCCGAGAGACCGACGCCACCGGCCCGCTGAACGTCTACGGCCGCACCAAGCTGGAAGGCGAAGACGCCATCCGCGCCAGCGGCTGCCGCCATCTCATCCTGCGCACCAGCTGGGTCTACGCGGCACGCGGCGGCAACTTCGCGCGCACCATGCTGCGGCTGGCGGCCGAGCGCGACAGCTTGAATGTCATCGACGACCAGATCGGCGCGCCCACCGGTGCCGACCTGTTGGCCGATGTCACGGCGCATGCGGCACGCAGCCTGCTGCTGGACGCCCGCGTTTCGGGCACCTACCACTGCGCCGCGGCGGGGTTCACCAGCTGGCACGGCTATGCCCATCACGTCATCGAGCGGGCCCGTGCCCAGGGCCAGGCGCTGAAGGTGGCGCCCGGCGCGGTGCGGCGCATTGCCACCAGTGCCTACCCCACCCCGGCGCGGCGCCCCTTGAATTCGCGCCTCGACACCCGGGCGCTGCAGCAGGTCTTCGGCCTGCACCTGCCGCCCTGGCAACAGGGCGTGGACCGCATGCTGGCCGAGGTGCTGGGCGCTGCATGAATCGCAACTGCCTCAACCCGAAGCCTGTCGCTTGAAAACCCCAGGCTTGAACACCCCACGCTTGAACACCCCAGGCTTAAACATCCCAGGCTTAAACATCCCAGGCTTGAACAATTCGGGCTTGAACATCCCACGCTTGAACACCCCAGGCTTGAACATCCCACGATTGAACACCCCAGGCTTGAACACCCACGCATGAACACCCCACCCACGAACACCCCACGCAAGGGCATCGTCCTGGCGGGCGGCTCGGGCAGCCGCCTGCACCCGGCCACGCTGGCCATCAGCAAACAGCTGCTGCCGGTGTACGACAAGCCGATGGTGTACTACCCGCTGAGCACGCTGATGCTGGCCGGCATACGCGACGTGCTGGTCATCAGCACGCCACAAGACACACCGCGCTTCGAGGCGCTGCTGGGCGACGGCAGCCGCTGGGGCATGAACCTGAGCTACTGCGTGCAGCCCAGCCCCGACGGCCTGGCGCAGGCCTTCATCCTGGGCCGCAGCTTCGTCGGCGGCGCACCCAGCGCGCTGGTGCTGGGCGACAACATCTTCTACGGCCACGACTTCGCGCCGCTGATGGAACGTGCCAACGCACGCACCGATGGCTCCACCGTCTTCGCCTATCACGTGCAGGATCCGCAACGCTACGGCGTGGTGGCCTTCGACGCGCAGCAGCGCGCCGTCAGCATCGAAGAAAAACCGCAGCAGCCGCAAAGCAACTACGCCGTCACCGGCCTGTACTTCTACGACCAGCAGGTGTGCGACATCGCGGCCCGCATCAAGCCCAGCGCGCGCGGCGAGCTCGAGATCACCGAAGTCAACGCGCAGTACCTGCGCCAGGGCCAGCTGAGTGTCGAGATCATGGGCCGGGGCTATGCCTGGCTCGACACCGGCACCCACGACAGCCTGCTGGAAGCCGGGCAATTCATCGCCACGCTGGAAAAACGCCAGGGCCTGAAAGTGGCCTGCCCGGAAGAGATTGCCTACCGCGCCGGCTGGATCAATGCCCGCGAGCTGCAGGCGCTGGCCGAGCCGCTGTTGAAAAACACGTACGGCCAGTACCTGATGCAGGTGCTGCGCGACAAGACCTTCTGAACAGGCGCCGCCCCGCATGAAACTGCACCACACCACGCTGCCGGGCGTGCTGATCGCTGAGCCCGCCGTGTTCGCCGATGAGCGCGGCTGGTTTACCGAGAGCTTCAACGAAGCCCGTTTCAACGCCGCCGTGCAGGCGCTGGGCCTGCCCATGCCGCCGCGCTTCGTGCAAGACAACCACAGCTGCAGCATGGCCGGCGTGCTGCGCGGGCTGCACTACCAACTGCCGCCGCACGCGCAAGGCAAGCTGGTTCGCGTAGTGCAGGGCGCGGCCTTCGACGTGGCGGTGGACATCACTGCCGGCTCGCCCACCTTCGGGCAGTGGTTCGGCATCGAGCTCAGCGCCGCCAACCAGCGCCAGTTGTGGATACCGCCCGGCTTCGCGCACGGTTTCTTGGCGCTCAGCCCCGACACGCACTTCCTGTACAA
>JBBQMM010000286.1:0-5847 GCA_038328935.1 Burkholderiales bacterium | reverse complement strand
ACCAGTTCGACACCCGCCGGCCGCGCACCCGCAGCAGCGGCGCGCTGGCGTCGAACACCGGGCGGCCGAGCACCATGGCCTCGGGGTGTTGTTGCGAGGCTTGCATGAAGGCGGGGATCAGCTCGGCCGGGTGCTGACCGTCGGAGTCCATCGTCAGCACGTGCGTGCTGCACGGCCTAGCCCTTGCCCGCGTTGCGCGGCAGCACCCACACGCGCAGGCCGCGGTCGTGCTCGGCCAGCGCCTGCAGGCCTTGCGCGGTGCCGTCGGTGCTGCCGTCCACCACCACCCACACCACGGGCCACTGCGCACGCGCTGCCGCCACGGTCTCGTAGACCTTGCGCCCGGCGTTGTAGCTGGGGATCAGCACCAGGTGTGTCGTGGCACCGGTCATGTCGGCTCCCCCGGCTGCGGTGCACTGGCAGGCAGCTGCGCTGCGAAATCGGCAGGCAGCTGCGCTGCGAAGCATTCCTGCACCTCGGCCAGCAGCGTCATGTGGTCTGTGGGCGGTGCAAAACGCGGCCCCATGCGCACACTGAAACAGATGGGCAGTGGTGGCAAGCGCCACAGCGGCCAGCCCTTGCCCAGATAGGGCGAGTCGGTGTCGATGAACACCACCTGCACGGGCACCTGGGCGCGCTTGGCGATGAGCGCAAAGCTGGCATGCATGGGGTTCACCGGATGCTGCGTGGTGCGGGTGCCTTCCGGAAACAGCACCAGTTGCCCGCCGTCGCGCAGCTCGCTCACGGCGCACTGCATCATGCCGTAGGCCGTGTCATTGCGCACATAGCGCGCCAGCCGTGCACCCGGGCCGAGCAGGGGGTTGCGCATCAGGCTGGTCTTCATGATGCAGAAGCTGCGCGGCAGGCGCGCTACCAGCATCACCGCGTCCAGCATGCTGGGGTGGTTGGCAATGACGATCAGGCCGCGCTCGTCGCGCAGCGGGTCCAGCACGGTGGCGTCCAGCCGCAGCATGCCGCTGGTGCGTGCGATGCGCCAGAACCAGCGGTAACCGTGCGCAATCATTGCGCGGCCCACGCGCACGCCCAGCGGCCGCGGCAGCAGCGGGTGCAGCGCCAGTGCCGCCAGGTTCCAGCCAACCGACATCGCGCCCAGCACCAACAGGTTCAGCTGCAGCCCCAGCCAGGCCAGCGGCCACAGCAGCGCACGCAGCAGGCGCGGCCCGTTGCCCTGGGCGCGCGCACCCGGTTCAGTCGTCGACGGAGACGCGTTCATCAGAGGTGGCCAGCACCCAGCTCAGCGCCAGCCCGGCCGAAACGTTGTGCCGCTGTCGCACCAGTGGGCTGCCGACGAAACGCGCGCCCGACAGGCTGTCGGCGCGCACGAACGCGCCCAGCCAGGTGTTGCCCAGGCGCTTTGACGTGCCCAGCGTGTAGCGCATGCCGCCGAAGCCGCCTTCGGTGGCGTAAGTGGGCCGTGTGGCCGTGGCGAACGGTGCGGCCACGTCGTAGAAATATTGGTGGTAGCGGCGGCTGCCATAGAGCGCAGCGGCCTGGGCGCCGATGTTCCAGCCCTGCCAGCGCACGTCCAGGTTGATGACGGCGTTGGCGGTATAGCCGATGCCCTGCGCACCGCTTTGCAGCGTGGCCACGGCATGCAGCGGCAGCCGCAGGTCCAGTTTCCAGGGGGTGCCTTGCAAGGCGCCACTGCTCCATGCACCTTTTGCCAGGTTGATGTTGAAGTTCGGCCCCAGTTCCAAGGTCGGCGCCAGATCGGGCATGCCTTCGCGCGCGCGGTTGCCGGTGCTGCGGATGGGCGCACTCAGCGCGGTGCTGATGTCGACATCCAGCCGCTCGCTGTCCAGCAGCACGGCGCGCGCGCCGTCGCGGTTGGCGCGAAAGATCTTGCCGCGGTAGACCGCGTACGGCACGGGCAGCAGCCACTGGTGGTTCTGGTCGCTGCCGCGATAGTGGGGCAGTTGCAGCCAGCCGGCACCCAGGCCCAGTTCCCACAGCGGCTGGTCGGCCCAGGCAGGGGCGTGCCCGAGCAGGACCAGTGCAACGGCCAGCACGCACTTTCGGATGGACCTTGAAAAATTCATGATGCACCCCGCGTGCGGGGCCCGTGTCGGTGGGGAGTGGGAAGCGGGTCTGCCGGACGGTCTGCAGCCGGTGCTTTCAGCCGCACGGATGAACTGGTGGGCGACTGAGGGTGAAAGGAGTTCAGGGGTTCAGGAGTTCAGGAGTTCAGGATGGATGGCGCTGAAAGTCACTGTGGAGGTGGGGCCATACCGGGCTCGAACATGCTGGCAACCAGCGTCGTGGAAAGCGTCAGCCGAGCGCCCGCAAGCCCCGCAATTATGGCCACGCCCGCAGCGGCTGCAGCGCCCGCGGTGGGGGTGGATGAGAGCGTCAGATGTGCCGCCGGTGTTAAGGTTCCGGGACGACCTCGGCCTGGGCGCCGAAAGCGCCGGCGGCTGTGTCGAGCCGACTCCGCCGGCGTGCTTCTGTGGCACCCAGGGCCCCTTGCCGCAACTGAATCAACACGCTGAACACGCCACCGTGCCCTCTCCATCCACCGTTCCGCCTTTGACAGCCCATCCGGCCAACGCGTCCGGGCCGCAGCCCTGGCATGCCGAAGTGTGGCAACGCATGCGCTGCCTTTTCTGGCTCAAGTTGCTGGGTATCTCGGCCTTCATGTGGGTGTTTTTTGTCGGTTATTTCCACACCCTGCGCCACCCCGTACGAGCGGTGCAGGAGATGCCGCTGACGGCGCTGGACCACGCCATCGGGTTGCAGCCCGCGATGCTGGTGGCTTATGTGTCGCTGTGGGTGTATGTCGGACTCGCGCCGGGGCTGCTGCGCAATCTGCGCGAGCTGCTGATTTATGGCCTGTGGATCGCGGCACTGTGCCTGTGCGGTTTGCTCATCTTCCACTTCTACCCGACGGCCGTGCCCAAGCCGCTGTTGCCGGTGGACGTGGCCCAGCACCCGGGCTTTGCGCTGTTGCACGGCGTGGACGCTGCCGGCAACGCCTGCCCGTCGTTGCACGTGGCCACCGCGCTGTTCACCGCACTGTGGGTGCAGCGCCTGTTTGCCGCACTGGCCGTGCCGCGCTGGTTGCGTGCAGGCAACCTGCTGTGGGTGCTGCTCATCGTCTATTCCACGCTCGCCATCAAGCAGCATGTGGTGCTGGACGCGCTGGCCGGTGCGGTGCTGGGAGGCGCT
This sequence comes from Burkholderiales bacterium, assembly GCA_038328935.1. Lineage (GTDB taxonomy): Bacteria > Pseudomonadota > Gammaproteobacteria > Burkholderiales > Burkholderiaceae_C > Rubrivivax. The sequence continues at coordinate 2,661 of JBBQMM010000286.1, read as the reverse complement.
TTCGCCTGGGCTTCGATGCGCTGGTTCTCGCCAGTGCCGAGCCGGCATCCGGAGCCTCCATCCGGGGGGTGACCGATAGAATCGAGCGTCGTTCTCAGCTGCGGCTGCACCAGCTCACTTTGCATGGCCCAAGACCACAACATCCCCCCCAAGCCCTCCGGCAAGCCCTCCGGCAAGCCCCCCGGCAAGCCCGACTTCAAGGTCGACCCCAAGGCGTCGGCCGCTCCGGCCGCCAACTTCCTGCGCGCCATCATCGAGCGCGACCTGCAAAGCCCCGGCTGGGACCAGCGCCGTTTTGGTGGCAGCCCGGGCGACGCGGCGCACCACGCGGCCGGCGCGCTGGACGTGGCACGCATCCGCACGCGTTTCCCGCCCGAGCCCAACGGCTACCTGCACGTCGGCCACGCCAAGAGCATTTGCCTGAACTTCGGCCTCGCGCGTGATTACGGCGGCGTGTGCCACTTGCGCTTTGACGACACCAACCCCGAAAAGGAAGAGCAGGAATTCGTCGATGCCATCATCGAAGCGGTGCAGTGGCTGGGCTTCGACTGGAACGTCAACGGGGCCAGCCATCTCTACAACGCCAGCGCCTATTTCGATTTCATGTACCGCGCCGCAGAGGCGCTCGTCACGGCCGGGCTGGCCTATGTGGACGAGCAGACGCCCGAGCAGATGCGCGCCAACCGGGGCGACTTCAACACGCCCGGCACCAACAGCCCCTGGCGCGAACGCAGCCCTGCCGACAACCTGAAGCGGCTGCGCGAGATGCGCGACGCCTTGCATGCTGATGGCGCGATGGTGTTGCGCGCCAGGATCGACATGGCCAGCCCGAACATCAACCTGCGCGACCCGACGCTGTACCGCATCAAGCGCGCCACGCACCACAGCACCGGTAACCGTTGGTGCATCTACCCGATGTACACCTACGCGCACCCGATCGAAGACGCGCTGGAATGCATCACCCACAGCATGTGCACGCTGGAATTCGAAGACCAGCGGCCGTTCTACGACTGGCTGCTGGAACACCTGGCGCAACTGGGCCTGGTGGCGCGCCCCCTGCCGCGCCAGTACGAATTCGGGCGCCTGAACCTGAGCTACGTCGTCACCAGCAAGCGCAAGCTGCGTGCACTGGTGGCCGAGGGCATCGTCAGCGGCTGGGACGACCCGCGCATGCCCACGCTGTTCGGCATGCGCCGCCGTGGTTTCACGCCCGCGTCCATCCGCGCCATGGCCGATGGCACCGGCGCCAGCAAGACCAACATCTGGCTCGACTATGCCGTGCTGGAAGGCTGCCTGCGCAACGACCTGGAAGGCCAGGCGCCGCGCGCGATGGCGGTGCTGGACCCGATGCCGCTGTGCTTGACCAATTGGGCCGAGGTTTTCGGCAGCGCCGAACACATCGAGCCCTGCCATGCGCCGGCGCACCCGCAGCACCCTGAAATGGGTGAGCGCCACTTCGGCCTGGGCCCGCAGGTGTGGATCGAGCGCGACGATTTCGCCATCGAGCCGCCGAAGGGCTTCTTCCGTTTATTCCCGCCGCAGATGCAGGCCGACGGCAGCGTGGTGCCGGGCAGCAAGGTGCGGCTGAAGTACGGCATGGTGGTGGAATGCACCGGCTTCGAGACCGATGCGCAGGGCCGCGTGACGCAGGTGCTGGCGCAGGTGCTGCCCGGCACCAAGAGCGGCACCGCGGGCGCCGACAGCGTAAAGGTCAAGGGCACCATCACCTGGGTGGGGGTGCACGACGCCGTGCCGGCGACGGTGGTGCTGTATGACCGGCTGTTCACCGAAGCGCAGCCTGATGCAGGCGGCCGCGATTTCCGCGAGGTGCTCAACCCCAGGAGCCGCGTGGAAGTGCAGGCCTTCGTGGAGCCTGCATTGGCCGGCGTGGCGGCTGAACGGCACTACCAGTTCGAGCGCCACGGCTACTTCATCACCGACCGCGTGAGCCACCGAGTCGAAGCGCCGGTGTTCAACCGCGTGACGACGCTGAAAGACAGCTGGGGCGGTTGAGCTTTGGCGCAGCAGCCGCTGTCGAGCCGCTACCTCAAGATCTTGACGGCAGGCGCCAGGCCCAGCTTTTTGGCGCGCCGCGCATCACCCATTCGAATTCTGGCATCACCTGCTTGCTCGCCATCAGCGGCTGGCCCGCGTCGATGGGGCGCCGGGCGGCCAGCCGTTGCGGCCGAGCCTCGGTCTCAGAAGTGTCAGCGACGCACTTGCTCGCCATCAATAGCACCTTGGCACGGGGGTGTCCAACCCGATCATCGCTTGACCCATGATGCAGGGTCCAGACCAGCGGGCACTGCGGCACGCCGGCTCTTGAGCAAGCCGTAACCGCTGGCCGACTCCGCTGCCGGCGAACTGCGAACCCGCATCACGGCATGGTTGCTCACCAATGAAAACTCGATCCGGCTGCCTTGCCTGATGCCGAGTTTTTGTCGCAATTCCTTCGGGATGGTGACCCGGCCTTTGCCGGTGACGGATGTGGCTTCCATGGTTCTGCTCATGAGAAACAAGACTTCCAAGTCGTTGATTTGCCGGCATTGCACCCTCACTTGCAGTGCGCATGCCGGCCTGCAAGCCGGCATCGCTTAGCGGGCTCGCCGCATGCGGCTCGAAACCCCCGCCTCGCCCCCAACCCTCTCCCTGGAAGGGAGA
>JBBQMM010000285.1:0-5849 GCA_038328935.1 Burkholderiales bacterium | reverse complement strand
CGCACTTCGTAGATCGCGTGGCCAATGTGCTGGCGGTCTGTGGCCTGGAGCCCCAGCTGCTGGATCTCCAACTGTCCGCATCTCTCCTGCTGCTGGACGCCGTTGAAGCTCTGGGCCGCCTGGAGGCGCTGGCGCACCTGGGCTTGCGGCTGTCGATCGATGACTTCGGCACCGGTTATTCGAGCCTGGCTTACCTCAAACGGTTTCCCATCGACAAGCTCAAGATCGACCGCAGTTTTATCAGCGGCTTGCCAGCCGACGACAGCGACGCCGGCATCGTGCAGGCCATCTTGCAGATGGCCAGAGCCTTGCGGCTGAAAGTCGTGGCCGAAGGCGTGGAGACCGAAGCACAGCGCGTGTTCCTGCGCGACCGTGGCTGTGACCAGTACCAGGGCTTCCTGTTTGCGCCCGCGCTGGACCCCGTGACCTTCGAAGAGCGCCTGCGCGGGGCGGTCTCGCAGCGGGTCGAGATGGTGGCGCCGGGCAGCCGCATACGGCTGGTTCAGGGTTGAGTGGCTGGCGCGCGTGCCGGTGTGTGTGCAGGCGGCTGTGCGGGACATTGCGCCCGGGCGCCTCCGGCAGCGGCACAATCAGGCCATCATGATCTACAAATTCACATCCAAAGCCAGCGGCGACGTCGTCATGATGGGCCCGCAGGGTGACGAACTCATGCGCCTGCTCGGTCGTGAGCCGGCGCCCAAAGGCATCATCGAGACCGACGCCCTGCCAGCAGCGCTGCGGGCGCTCGATGCGGCGGTGGCGGCCGAGGCTGCCGCAGCCGGCGGTGAGGCTTCCAACAGTACCGACGATGCGGTGCGCGAGCCGGCGGTGGGGCTGCGCCAGCGCTTGTGGCCGGTGATGGAGATGCTGCGCCGCTGCCAGGCCGCGGGCCAACCAGTCGTCTGGGGCGTGTAGCGGTGGAGCTGTTCATGGCAGCGAGACTGGGCAGATGAAGCTCTGGAGCGACGGCTGGGCCAACGGAGACCCGATGCCGCAACGGTTTGCTGCAGGAAAACCCGACGGACGCGGGCGTGCGGTGTTTGGTGACAACTTGAGCCCGCATCTGGCCTGGAGCGAACTGCCGCCAGGTACACGTTCGTTGGCCTTGATCTGCCACGACTTCGACGTTCCCAGTCACGGCGACGATGTCAACCAGACCGGCCGCGAGGTGCCTGCCGATCTGCCCCGGGTTGACTTCTTTCACTGGGTGCTGGTCGACCTGCCCGCCGTACCCGGCGCCATGGCCGAGGGTCAGCACAGCCGCGGTTTTGTGGCGCGCGGCAAGCCCGGGCCGGCGACCCGCGGTGCAGCACGCCAGGGCCTGAATGACTACACCCGGTGGTTTGCCGGCGACCCTGGCATGGCAGGGTCGTACTTTGGCTACGACGGGCCGTTTCCGCCCTGGAACGACTCATTGACACACCACTACGTCTTCACGCTGTATGCCGTTGCGGTGGCACGGTTACCCATCGAGGGCATTTTTACGGGCGGGCAGGTGCGCCTGGCGCTGGCCGGGCGCGTGCTGGGCGAGGCCACCATGTCGGGTACGTACACCTTGAACCAACGCTTGTTTCCCGCCTGAATGGGCCGGCCACCGACAGACCGTGCCTCGGCAGCGTTGCAGGTGCGTTGATGCTTGACACTTGCCGCGTGGTGGCCATCCGCCATGGTCAGACGTCCTGGAACGCGCAGCAGCGCCTGCAGGGCCACACCGACATCGCGCTGGATGCTGCCGGTGAGTGGCAGGCGCAGCAGATGGCCCGAGCGCTGGCTGCCGAGGGCATCGAAGCCATCTACAGCAGCGACTTGCAGCGCGCGCATCGCACCGCAGCGGCACTGGCGGCCAGCACCGGTGTTGCCGTGCAGCACCATGCCGCCTTGCGCGAGCGTTGTTTTGGTTTCCTGGAAGGCAGCACTTACGCCGAGGTCGATAAGCGCTGGCCCGACGACGCCCGCTGGTGGCGGCAGCGGGATGTCGTCGCTCGCCCCGGCGGCGGCGAGAGCCTGCTGCAGTTTTCGAACCGTTGCGTGGGCACCGCGATGCAGCTTGCAGCCAAGCACCCCGGCGGCGTGGTGGCCCTGGTGGCGCATGGCGGCGTGCTCGACTGCCTGTACCGGGCGGCCACCGGTGTGGGCCTGAACGCGCCCCGTTCCTGGCAGTTGGGCAACGCCACCATCAACCGGCTGTTGTGGACGCCGCAGGGCTTTACGCTGGTGGGCTGGAACGACGACGAGCATCTGTTGGCGGCTCAGCAAACCCTGGGGTAGGGCTTGAGCTTGCCTGGGCAGGCCAGCCGCGGTCAGACGTCGAGCAGCCCCTGCCCCGTTGCCACCGGCTGCACCAGGCCCAGGTGGCGCCACGCCGCAGCGGTGGCCACGCGGCCCCGCGGCGTGCGCTGCAGGAAACCCTGCTGGATCAGAAAGGGCTCGATCACGTCTTCAATCGTGCCCGCTTCCTCGCCGATCGCGGCAGCGACGTTGTCAAGCCCCACCGGCCCGCCGTCGAAACGGTGAATCACGGCCTCGAGCAACTTGCGGTCCATCACGTCGAAGCCCAGGGAGTCGACGTCCAGCATCTTCAGCGCCCGGTCGGCCAGCGCCAGGTTCACGCTGCCGTCGCCCTTGACCTGCGCGTAGTCACGCACACGCCGCAAAAGCCGGTTGGCGATGCGCGGTGTGCCGCGTGAACGGCGTGCAATCTCCAGCGCGCCTGCGGCGTCGATCGGCACTTTCAGCAAGCCGGCCGAGCGCGTGACGATGCGCGTCAGTTCTTCGGGTGTGTAGAACTCCAGCCGGGCCACGATGCCGAAGCGGTCGCGCAGCGGGTTGGTCAGCATGCCGGCCCGTGTGGTGGCACCCACCAGCGTGAAGGGCTGCAGGTCAAGCTTGATGCTGCGCGCTGCCGGGCCTTCGCCGATCATGATGTCGATCTGGTAATCCTCCAGCGCGGGGTAGAGGATCTCCTCCACCACCGGGCTCAGGCGGTGGATTTCGTCGATGAACAGCACATCGTTTTTTTCCAGATTCGTCAGCAACGCGGCCAGGTCCTTGGGCTTTTCCAGCACCGGGCCGCTGGTGGAGCGCAGGTTCACGCCCAGTTCATTGGCAATGATGTGGCTGAGCGTGGTCTTGCCCAGGCCGGGGGGGCCGAACAGCAACACGTGGTCCAGCGCTTCTTGCCGGTGCTTGGCCGCGCCGATGAAGATTTCCAGTTGCTCGCGCGCTTTGACCTGGCCCACGTAGTCTTGCAGCCCCTTGGGGCGCAGCGCGCGTTCAATGGCTTCTTCGTTGGGCGACGCTGGCGCAGCGCTGACCACACGCGGCAAGGGTGCGCTGGCAAAGTCGTCGGTCTGGATAGCCATACAGTAGATTATGGCCAGCAACGGCAGGCCTGGCGCCGGCCCGTTCCCCGATACCGACCCGCCTGTTCCAAGGAAAACACCATGAAATTCAACTCACTCACAGGCCGCTTCGCAGTGCTGGCGAGCTGTGCTGCCGCACTGGGCTGTGGTCTGGCGCAGGCTCAAACCACCGTCACCGAACCCTGGGTGCGCGGCACCGTGGCGCAGCAAAAAGCTACCGGGATGTTTGCCCAGATCACGTCGGCCAAGGGCGGCAGGCTGGTCTCGGCCAGCTCGTCAGCAGCCGGCGTGGTTGAAATCCACGAGATGTCGATGGACGGCAACGTGATGAGGATGCGGGCGCTGCCCAATGGGCTAGAGCTGCCGGCCGGCAAGGCTGTGGCCCTGAAGCCTGGCGGTTTTCACCTGATGTTGATGGACCTGAAGCAGCCACTGAAGGCCGGCGACACAGTGCCGGTGACGCTGGTGGTGCAAGCGGCCGACGGCAGCAAGGAAACCGTGGAAGTGAAGGCGCCGGTGAAGGCGTTGAATGCAGCACCGGCGATGGACCACAAACACTGAATCCAGGCCGGGCCTGCCTCAGAACTCCAAGCGCAAGCTCACCCGCAGCGTGCGCGGCTCGGCGGGGTGCACATGGCGGTCTTCCACCGGCGCGGCTTCGCCTGGCAGTTGCGATGCATAGAAGTACTGGATGTCGTTGACCTGGCGGTTGCCCAGGTTGAACACATCCAGCGTCAGCTCGGCCTTCGCGCCGATCTTGCGGCTGACGCGCAAGTTGGTCGTCAGCGACGAAAGAGAGCGCACGCTGTTGTCTTCGATCAGCGCGCCGCTGCCGAGGTAACGCCACTGCACGCTGGCGCTCCACGGCCCCAGTTCGCGCAGCGTGGCGGCCACCGATGCCACGCGGTCCACGGCATTGGGAATGCGGTCGCCGTTGCCGAAGCGCGCGTGGGTCCAGGCGAAGTCGGCGTCCAGCAAGAACCAGGGCACCGGTACCCAGCGGTTGTTCCACTCCAGGCCGCGGCGCCGGCTGCCCGCACTGGCTTCGGTGGCGCCTGCATCGCCCACGTAGACCAGCTCCGAGTCCGACTGCAGCTGCCACAGCGCCAGCGAGCTTTGCAGCCCATGCAGCACTTCGGTGCGGGCGCCGAGTTCCAGGCCGCGCTGCGACACCAGCGGCTGCACCTTGTCGACCGCACTGCCACTGCGCGGGTCTTGCGTGGCAGTGGCGCCGCGGGCGTCGTTGCTGTGAAAGCCGCGGCCGGCGTTGAAGAAGAACTCGGTCTTCGCCCATGGCCCGGCCACCAGGCTGAACTTGGGCGACAGCTGCGTGTCGCTGGCGCGGCCGCCGTTGGCCGGCAGCGACAAGGCGTCCACACGCACCCGCAGGTGGTCAGCGCGCAGGCCCAGCACGCCGCGCAGGTGGGGCGTAAGCTGCAGCGCCGTCTGGCCGTACGCGCCCAGCAGCAGTTCGGCCACGCGGTCTTCACGCGTGACACTGGTGATGCGGCGTGCCACCGAGTCGTACAAGCCGACGCGGATGCGATCCTGGCGCAATGTGGCGCCCACTTCGCTGCGCGCTTCCAGCCCGGCCAGCAGGTGGGAAAATGCATGGCTGGCATCGGCACCCAGCACCGTGCGCTGGTCAATTTGTTTGAACTGGTCACCATCGGCGGGCCGCTCCAGCGCGTAGGTGAAGTTGCTGTTGAGGTCGAGGCGGTAGCGCAGCGCGTAGGCGCTGGCCTTGCTTCGGCTGCCGTCGCTGCCGCTGCGGTGCCACTCGCCCGACAGGCTGCTGCGCGAGGTGTCGCCGCCGTTGCTGGAGTCCAGTGAATCAAAGCGGCCGAAGCTTTTGGAATTGAGGCTGCCTGAATCAATCAGCCGCTGCGGTACCTGGTCGGTTGCCGTCCAGCGCGCGCGGTAGTCCATGGCGCTGACGCTGAAGCCCTGTGCGGAGGTGCCGCTGCTGAGCGTGAACACGGCGTTGCTCTTGCGCAGGTGTTCAGGCACCGTCCAGGGGCCGTCGTTCTGCATCGCTTCAAAGGCGCCCAGCAGCGTCAGGCCCGTTGCCACGTCGGCGGAAGCCCCGGCCACGCCGCGCCGGTAGCCGTTTTCGCCCAGGGAAACCTGACCAAAGGCCTCGTCCAGTTTTGTGCGGTAGCTGATATCGGCCGCGCCGGCTGACGCAAAGTCACCACTCCTGGCGAAGTAGGGGCCTTTGCGATATTCGATGCGCTGCACCAGCTCGGGCAACAGAAAGTTCAAGTCGGTGTAGCCCTGGCCGTGGCCGTGTGTGGGCATGTTCACCGGCATGCCGTTCACGCGCGTCGCGAAGTCGGTGCCGTGGTCCAGGTTGAAGCCGCGCAGGAAATACTGGTTGGCCTTGCCGTCGCCCGAGTGCTGCGTGACGATCACACCGGGTACGAACTCCAGTATCTCGCCCGGGCGCAGGGCAGGGCGGCTTTTCAGCAGCGCACTGCCGATCAC
>JBBQMM010000284.1:0-5864 GCA_038328935.1 Burkholderiales bacterium | reverse complement strand
GAGCCACGAACTGCGCACGCCATTGAACGCCATCATCGGCTTTTCCGACCTGCTTCAGCTGGACGCCTCGGGCGCGTTCACGGCCGCGCACAAGCAGAGGCTGGGCTACATCCGGCGCGCAGGTGGCAACCTGCTGCTGCTGATCAACGACGTGCTCGATGTCTCGCGGCTGGAGGCAGGCTCGATCTCGATCAAGGTCATCGACATCGACGCCGGGGCACTGGTCAACGAGGTCATCGCGCATGCCGCGCCGCAGGCAAAAGCGTTGCGCGTGAGCCTGGACATGGCGGGCCCACTGGCCCCGCCCTGCCACGTCCAGGCCGACCCGGTGCGTCTGAAGCAGGTGCTGAGCAACCTGGTGTCCAACGCGGTCAAGTACAACGTGCGCGACGGCAGCGTGTCGGTACGGATCCGCGCCTTCGGGCAGCGCACGCTGATCTCGGTCGCCGACACCGGCCTGGGCATGAGCGAATTGCAGCTCGCTTCGCTGTTCCAGCCCTTCAACCGCCTGGGGCGCGAGAACTCGAGCGTCGAAGGTACCGGCATCGGCCTGGTGATCACGCGCAACCTCACCGAGCTGATGAGGGGCCGCCTGTCGGTTCGCAGCGAAGTCGGCAAGGGCAGCGAGTTCACCGTCGATCTGCCCGCCTCGGCAGCAGGGGTTCGCGGCAACGCCCTCGTCGACGAGGTCGAAGCCCCCCCGGTGCGGGCCGACGTGCATGGCCGTGTCGTCTACGTCGACGACAACGAAGCCAACCGCCTTCTCATGCAGGCCTTCATGGCGCACCGGCCCGGCATCGAACTCACGCTCGCCGTCGATGGCGAGAGCGGCCTGCGGCTGGCCAGACAAGTTGCGCCTGACTTGATCCTGCTCGACATCCTGCTGCCGGGCATCGACGGCTTTGCGGTGCTGGCGGCGCTGAGAGCGGATGACGCGATGCGTTCGGTGCCCTGCGTGGCGGTATCGGCCAGCGCAATGCCCGACGAGGTTTCGCGTGCGGTCGACGCGGGTTTCGACGGTTACGTCACCAAGCCGATGACGCTGGGCCGCATCCTGCCGGAACTTGATCGCTGGCTTCTGGCGCCGCACGCCTGATCAATGTTCGCGCCTGCCGCGGATGGTGTTGCGCAAGGCGAGCGGCGACCTTGATGGAGCTTTGCGTGCTTATGGTTAGACTGATCTGCACGGCCCGCACTCAAGCGCCCCGTGGTCAGCCGGAGCCGGCCGTCAGCCGCAGGAATCGAGAGCACCGCGGTGGAGGTGGGAGTGCTTTGAAAGGAGAGTGTCCTTGACCGCCGACGAAGCAAAGCCGGCAGGCTTGCACGCAGCGACCCCGCCTGCGTCGCCAGGCACGCCCGCGCCAGCGCCTGACAGGGCATGGCACGCGCCGCGCCGGCTGGGTGCGGGGCTGGGTGACGGGTCAAGTACAGGGCTGAAAGACGGGTCAAGTACAGGGCTGAGCGCCGGGCTTATTTTGCTGCTGGCCATCGGCCTGCTGCCGGCGCTGGCGGGCACGGCCTGGTACCTGTACCACATGCGCGAACTGGCCCTGCGCGATGCCTTTGAGCAGGCCGACTTGATCGCCACGAGCACCGCCGAGCGGCTGCAATGGCAGCTGCAGGACGCCCAGGCCATGATGTCGGCGCTGGCCGATCGCCCGCGCGTCAGGGCGCTCGATGCCCGCCTGTGCGACCCCATCTTTCAGGAAGCCCGCAGCGTCACCCCCAGCTACCGTGCGCTGGCCTTGCGCCGGCTGGATGGCAGCTCGGTGTGTTCTGAGCTGGCCAACCCGCCACCTTCCCAACCGGTGGCCGCAGCGGCCTGGTTCCGCACCGCTGTTACGCAAGAGGGCTTTCACGCCAGCGACGCACACGCCGGCACCGTCAACCAGCCGTGGGCCGCACGGCTGACCTACCCGGTGCGCGACGACCGTGGCGAGCGCGCGGGGTTGCTCATCGCCCCGTTGGACCTGAAGCAGTTGCAGCTGCGCCTGTTTGCACAGCTGCCCAGCACGGCCACGGTGGTGGTGGTGGACGGCAGCTATCGGGTCTTGGTTGGCTCGCAGCGGCAGGACGAACGTGTCGGCAAGCGCGCCGCCGAATCGGTGGTGCGCGTGCTCGACGAGATGCGCGCGCAGCGTGCGCTCGACGAGATGCGCCTGGAACGAACAGGCCTGCCGCCAGGGGCGCCGATGTCGCGGCAGTTCGCCGAGGTCGGCATCGGCGGTGCGCGCAACCTGTTCGTGGTGCGCAACGTGGCGCTGACCGACTGGTTTGTGGTGACCGCCCTGCCCGAGACGCAGACGCTGGCCGCTTACCACGCTTCGCGCACGCGCAGCCTGGCCGCGATCGCGCTCATTTTGTTGCTCGCGGGGCTGGCAGCGTGGCGGGTCAGCCGCGCCATCCTGGTGCCGATCCGGGCGCTGGCCGGCGCCGCGCGCAACCTGGCCGCGGGCCACGTGTCGGCGCCTGCGCCCGAGACCGGCCCGCGCGAGATCCGCGAGGTGGCGCGCGAGTTCAACCGCATGGTGCGCGCCACCGACGAGTCGCGCGCGAGTCTGCAGGCCAGCGAAAACCGCTACCGCGCCCTGATCCTGAACCTGCCCGTTGGCGTGCTGTCCTGCACCGCCGAGGGCCAGGTCGAGCTCTTCAACGACCGCGCCTGCGCCCTGCTGGGCCTGAGCCCGGCGCAACTTGAAGCCTGCGACGCGCACCACATGCCCTGGCGGTTGCTGGACGACCAGGGCTGCCCGCTGAAGCCGGGTGCCGACCCGGCCAGCCGCGTGCTGAACAGCCGCAGCACGCTGGCCCCGGAGATACTGGGTGTCAGCGCTGGCGGGGCCGACAGCGCCGCGTACACCTGGATCATGGCCACCGGCTACCCGCAGTTCGACGGCCAGGGGCAGCTGTTGCGGGCGATCGTGGTCTTTGTAGACGTGACGACGCAGCGCCAGGCCGAGCAGCTGCGCGTGGACAAGGAAGCGGCCGAGGCGGCCAGCAGGGCCAAATCGGTCTTCCTTTCACGCGTCAGCCACGAGCTGCGCACGCCGCTGAATGCGATCAACGGATTTTCAGAACTGCTGCTGGGCGATGATCGCCTGGACGAAGGCGCCAGGGGCAAGCTCCGCCACGTGCTCAACGCCGGGCGCCATCTGCTGTCGCTGATCGAGCAGCTGATGGACCTGTCGCGCCTGGAGTCGGGGCTGGTGCTGCCGCTGATGCAGCCGGTCGCGCTGTGGCCGCTGCTGGAGGAATGCGTGGCCCTGTTCGTGCCGCTGGCACAAGCCCGCCGCGTCACCGTGGAGCTGCGCCGCACCGGGCCCACCGCCGAGGCCGGCCCGTGGGTGCAGGGTGACGAAACTTGGCTGCGGCAGGTATTGATGAACCTGCTGTCCAACGCGCTGAAGTACAACCACGAAGGGGGCCAGGTGACGCTGGAGCTGCGTGCATCAGCCGATGCCGCCGCCAGCGCACCGGCACTGCGGCTGGATGTGGTGGACACCGGCCCGGGGCTCAGCGCGGTGCAGCAGGCCGGCCTGTTCCAGCCCTTCAACCGGCTGGGCGCCGAGAACACCGACATCGAGGGGCATGGGCTGGGGCTGCTGATATCGCGCCAGCTGGCGCAGTCCATGGGCGGCGACATCACGGTGGTGAGCGCCCCTGGGCAGGGGGCGTGCTTCAGCCTGCACCTGCTTCGAAGCGCCCTGGAAGAGCCTGATGCCAACACCTCTGAAAGGCCAGCCGCATGAAGGACGCTGTGACGACCGCCCGCAACCACCCACAGGAGGCCCTGCCTTGCCACTGCGCGATGGGCATCGGCCGGCCATGACTGCACAGCCCCCGCCGCGCACCGAAACCGACAGCTTCGGCGCCATCGAAGTACCCGCACAGGCCCTGTGGGGAGCGCAGACCCAGCGCAGCCTGCAGTTCTTCGCCATCGGCGAGCAACGCATGCCCCTGGCGGTGGTGCACGCTGTGGCGCAGGTCAAGCGCGCGGCAGCCGAGGTCAACGGATCGCTGGGTTTGCTGGATGCCGCCAAGGCAGCAGCCATTGCAGCGGCCGCCGCACGCGTGGCGGCAGGTGAGTTCGATGGCGAGTTTCCGCTTTCGGTGTGGCAAACGGGCTCGGGCACGCAGACGCACATGAACGTCAACGAGGTGCTGGCCCACCTGGCCACGCTCGCCCTGGGGGGCAGGCTGGACGGAACGCAACTGGTGCACCCCAACGACGACGTGAACATGGGGCAGTCTTCCAACGATGTCTTCCCCACGGCCATGCACGTGGCGGTAGCGCTGGCTTGTGGCCCGCTGCTGCAATCGCTGGCCAGACTGCGGCTGGCGCTGCAACTGAAGGCAGCGGACTTTGCCGGGCTGTTGAAAATCGGCCGCACCCATTTGCAGGACGCGACGCCGGTCACGCTGGGTCAGGAATTCGGCGGCTACGACGCGCAGCTGGCGCTGGCCGAGACAGCGCTCGGCTACAGCCTGCCGGCCGTGCATGCGCTGGCCATCGGAGGCACGGCTGTGGGCACGGGGCTGAACACCCACCCGGAGTTCGGCGCGCGCGTGGCGCAGCTGCTCGCCACACGCTTGCAGTTGCCTTTCACGGTGGCGCCCAACCTCTTTGCTGCCCTGGCCGGGCACGAAGCGCTGGTGGGCCTGCACGGGGCGCTGCGCATGCTGGCCATTGCGCTGAACAAGATCGCCAACGACATCCGCCTCATGGGCAGCGGCCCTCGCGCCGGTCTGGGCGAACTGAGGCTGCCGGAAAACGAACCCGGCAGTTCCATCATGCCTGGCAAGGTCAACCCGACGCAGGTGGAGGCGCTGACGATGGTCAGCGCGCAGGTCATGGGGCACGACGTTGCCATCGGCATCGCGGCCGGGCTGGGCCAGTTCGAACTCAACGTCTACAAGCCCCTGATTGCGCTCAACGTGCTGGACAGCATCGTGCTGTTGCGCGATGCGATGCACAGCTTTGCCACGCACTGTGTGCAGGGCATCGAAGCCGACACCGGACGCACCGCTGAGATGCTGGCGCGCTCCCTGATGCTGGTGACGGCGCTGTCGCCGCACATCGGCTATGACCGCGCGGCGCGCATCGCCAAGCAAGCGCAGAAACAGGGTACGACGCTGCGCGAAGCGGCGCTGTCGAGTGGCGGAGTAAGTGCCGCCGACTTCGACGCCTGGGTGCAACCGGCTGCGATGGTGGGCACCGGCCCGTCGCACCAGGAGCCGACGGCCACGCCACGCTCTTGAACCCGCCTGGCAGCGCGCGGCGCGCCTGCGGGTCTGCGGCTGTGCGGGTGATGTTGCAGGGCGCGGTGGCGACCGATCTGTGTTTCTGTATGGAATCGCACGGAAGAGCCACGCTCGGCTGGGTAGGCTTCGCTGAAATGTCGGTGGAGCCCGAGATGTACCAGTACCGCATGATTGAAAGTTGGGTCGACGGCAATCGATATGTGTTTCGATGCAGCAGCGGTCGTTTTCACCTGGCCCGGGCTTTGAATGGGGTGCCCCCAGCCGACATGCTTTTGCGGGGCGACAAACCCCACCTCGGCTTCGCCATCCTTGTGTGTGCGCGAACCGGTTCGGTGTACCGGATGATCTTCGAATCGATCAACGAGGCCCAAGTGGCGTCTGTTCCTGGTCGGGCGCAGAACATGCCGTCGGCTTCGGCTCGTGCCAGCGACAACGCGTTCGGGAACGCCGGCTGACAGGACCACGCGCTTGACACCGTCCTCAATCATCCCTTTGGGGTGATGAGGACCGCAGCGCATCCATGAGGTTGGGGGGGGCGCCGATCAGCGCGCCCCCGGGTGACCTCAGCGGCGGGGGGTAGGAAGTCTCGGGGGCGGGCCCGG
>JBBQMM010000283.1:0-5872 GCA_038328935.1 Burkholderiales bacterium | reverse complement strand
GTGCGTGCCAGGACCTTTCTGGAAGACCTGCTGTACCGCCTGAACACGGTGCGCGTGAACCTGCCGCCACTGCGCAGCCGCCGCGACTTTGCGCAGGCTACCGGCTGGGTGCTGCGCAGCGTGGATGGCAAGGCCACGCTCGATGAAGCGGCGCTGGCGCTGCTGGCGCAACACCGTTGGCCGGGCAACTTCCGCGAGCTGCGTTCGGTGTTGACGCGCGCCTTGCTGGGGCGGCCGGTGGCAGCGCAGGGGCAGGCACTGGGCGCAGACGACATCGCCCGCGTGCTGGCCGCAGCGGCTGGGGCGCAGCCGCAGTTGGCAGCCGGCTCGGTGCTGCAGCGCAGCGCTGCCGATCTGGTGCGCGCCGAGTACGAACGAACAGGTCACTCGGTCAGCCAGACCTCGCGCAACCTGGCCATTTCGCGCACCACGGTCTATCGGCATCTGCGCGCTTGACGGCCTGCGCACCGGCCAGGCACACGGCGCCGACCTGCGGGAAACCCCACTTCCTGCCCGCCACCACTCTGGCGCAGCATCTTTCCCCCGACTGACCAACCCCAGGAGTTTCGATGGACGTCTACAAGACCCACGGTGCCTTCAGCTGGTCCGAACTGATGACCACCGACCCCACGGCGGCCGCTGCGTTTTACAGCGGCCTGTTGGGCTGGACCTGCGCGGACATGCCCGTTGCGACCGGCGAGTACCGGGTGGCCAGCGTCGGTGAAACGATGGTGGCCGGCATCATGGGCATGCCAGCGGGTGCGCCGCCGATGCCACCCGCCTGGGGCTGCTACGTCACCGTCACCGATCTCGATGCCACGCTGGCGCGTTGCGCCGAGTTGGGTGGTAAGACCATGATGCCGCCGATGGACGTGCCCAACGTCGGCCGCATGGCCGTCATCCAGGACCCGCAGGGTGCGGTGCTGAGCCTGATGCAATACAACCCGGCGCCTTGAGCGCCTTGCCGCAGCGCGGTGAATCTTCGCCGGCACCGGCCGCGGCCCGCATCGGGTGAGCGCCCGCGGCGCTGACCACGCGCCGCGGGCGCTGGCAGCGCGAACGGGCGTCCTCGGGCAGTCAGCCCCGGCTGAGCGCCAGCACCACAGCGCCGAAATCACCCGGCTGCAGTGCGTGCTGCAGCTCACGCACGCCGCAACCGTTGACGAACACGCGCATGTTCGGCCGAAACTGGCGCTGCTCGTCGACGACACGAAAACGCAGCCCCGGGTAGCGGCGATCAAGGTCTGCAAACAGCCCGTCCAACGTCTCGCCGACAGCCTCCACGTGCGACTCGCGGGTGTACGAACGCAGCGCACCAGGGATCAGCACCTTCATCCGCCGCACCACCGTGCGCCAGCACCGGGCATGGCACCGCTCATGCCAGCTCCGCCACTTCCACGGCGTAGATTTCCGGCAGGTGGCGGGCGATGTTCGACCAGCGCGCGCCTTCGTCGCGACCGATCCACAGCTCGCCGCTGGTGGCTCCTCAGGGCAGGGTTGGCGAAAGGACGGTTACCTGCACGACGATCAAAGGATCACGGTTTCGACCGTCAGCGCGCTGGACTTGCGATGCGCGTGCGGCGAACCTCGGCGAAGAACCACACCAGCAAAGCGCAGCAAAGAACCACTGCGGCGAAAAGCTGGCAGCGCAGCCGGCAGCGCTGCCGGCTACTCGCAGTCTGCACCCGGATGGTGCCGTGCAGCCCGTTCAGCGTCGACCTCTTCGGCGCGCTCCAGCATCGCCCGCGTCATCCTGCGGAAGATGAACAGGTGCGCCGGTGCCAGCGTGTACCAGTAGAGCAAACCCCAGACCCCTTGCGGATGCCAGTATGCGGTGATCGTCAGCCGGGTGCGGTGGCCGGGAGCAGGAGCAGGAGCAGGGGCGGGTTCGGATTCGGGTTCCACCTCGAACTCCAGCACGCCCGAGCCCGGGGCGCGCATGCCGAAGTGCAGCGTCAGGCGGCGCCCGGGTTGAACGGCCAGCACGGTCCAGTAGTCGATGCGGTCACCCAAGCGCAGTTCGGTCGGGTGGCGCCGGCCGCGGCTCAGCCCGGGGCCGCCCACCAGCCAGTCCATGGCACCCCGTATCCACCACAGCCAGTCCATGCAGTAGTAACCGTTATGGCCGCCGATCGTCACCACGGTGTGCCACACCGCCTGGGGCGAGGCGCCGCCGACGGCCGTGCCGCTGGCACGCTTGGCATAAAACGCGTTGTCCAGGCGAAACTCGCGGAACAACAGCAGGCCCTCGCTCCAGCGCGCGGCCACGGTGTGCAACTGTTCGGCCTTCAGCGCGGCGGCCACCGACTCGCGAAAGCTGAGCAGTCTCTGGGGCACCAGGCGGCGCAGTTCGGCGTCGTCAGCGGGCAGGTCGTGCTTCAGGCCGCCGATCAGGGCGCGAGCGATCGGGGCCGGCACTGCCGTCACCAGCCCCAGCCAGTGCGCCGACAGCGTCGGCGACAGCAGCGGCACCGGCACGATCAGGGGCCGCTTGCCCACGGCTTCACCGTACTGGCGCATCACCTCCTCGTAACTGATGTAGTCGGGCCCGGCGGCGTCCAGCACCTTGCCGGCGACGTCGTCCAGCCCCGAAACGCGCACCAGGTACTCCAGCAAGTTGTCCAGCGCGATCGGCGATGACTTCGACCGCACCCAGCGCGGCGTCAGCATCAGCGGCAAGTGGTTGACGAGGTCGCGCACCACCTCGTAAGCCGCAGAACCGGGGCCGACGATGATGCCGGCCCGGATCTCGGTGACCGGCACGCGACCCGCCCGAAGCCGCTCGCCGGTTTCGCGCCGCGACACCAGATGCTCGGAGTCGGCGTCATCAGGAACCAGGCCGCCCAGATAGACGATGCGTCGCAACCCGGCACGGTCAGCCGCTGCAGCGAAGTTGTCGGCCGCTTGCAAGTCCAGTTCACCGAAGCCTTGCCCGGCCACCATCGAATGCACCAGGTAGTAGGCGGTGTCCACGCCGGACAGTGCATCCGGCAATGAATCGGGGCACAGCGCGTCAGCTTCGACCAATTCGATGCCCGTCCAACCGCGGGCCTCGAGCACCTTGCGACTGCGACCGCTGGCGCGCACGGTGCAGCCCTCGCGTTGCAGACGCGGCACCAGGTGCGCCCCGATGTAGCCGGTGGCGCCGAACACCAGCACCCGCGCGCCCCGCTCGAGACCGGGGTTTTCGGCAGGCAGAGCAGCACTCAAGGCTTCAAACACGGCTGGACTTTCGCGCTGACTTTGGCATCAAGTGCCAGGCGATGCAGACGCCGGCGCGCCGCAGCGCTTGCAAACCTCACGGGCCACGGCCATGAGCTGGGCCGCCAAATTCTGCCGCACCGCCACGCTACCGATCGCGGGTGGCGGCGGCAGGCGCAGCCCGATCAGCGCCGAATAGCGCAACTGGGTGCGCGGCGCGCCGGCGCGGTCGGCCAGCGCAGCCAGCTCGTAGCGGCCCTCGAACACTTCGATGGCGCGGGGCCTGAACAGCCCGAGGTCAAAACTCACCGCCTTCGCCTGCGCCATGCACAGAAGCCGGTGCTCGATGTTCAGCCGCACCGTCATGGCCTGACTGAACATCAGGAAACGGAACTCGCCACGCTGCTCGACCACCAGATGCTCGCTCGTCTTTGTCGGCGCGTGGCGTTCGATCACGCGGCAGTTGCGGATGCCGGGCATGAAGCTCGCCAAGGCGTCGTAGTCGGTGATGGTCCCCCACACGGTCTTGGCATCGGCGGCAAGTTCCAGCACCGCCTCGGCTTCGAAGCGGCGGCCGTTGCGGCGCACGTCCACGGACACATCGTTGGTCATGGGGCATCCATCACGAAGGCAGACCCGCACCAGCAACGCGGCTGCTTCGACGGGTACGTGCGGGCGGCCGCAATGCCTTCATGCGGCCCGCGCCCGAACCGCCTTGACGCGCTTGGCGGGTGGTGCAGCGGGTGGTGCAGCGGGTGGCGCAGAAGAGGGCGCAACGGGTGCCGGTTTGCGGGCCGTCCTCGGCCACGGCGCGCCGGGCTGGCGCGCGCGCTTGCCCACTGGCTTGGCGGCTTCGCCGCGGTGGGCAGCCGCCGGCTGCGTGTGGTGGGCAGCCGCCGGCTGCGTGACCGGGCCGGCGCCCTTGCGCCCGGTTTTCAGGCCCTTCCGTGCCGCCAGCGCCAGCGTGCGCACGCGCTCGATGTCCTCGTCGCTGAAGACACCGTTGACACCCGAGATTGCGGCCAGCTGCATGCCGTGCTTCAGGCCGAGCTGGTAGATCTCGTGCACCTTCTCCCATTCGATGGCGCGACCCACGGTGTAGCTCTCGAAACGCCCCTCCAGCGCCAGCACGATGGTCTCGGCCAGGCAGGCATAGGCCACGCCCTTGGGCAAGCCGATGTTCTTCATCTTCACGTCGCCCGGCAGGCGGATCTCGCCGGATTCGATCACAAGCAGGGCGGGCCGCTTGGCCCCTTCGGCCGGCGGCTGGTCCCGCGGCGGGGCGGCCTCGGTGATCACGCAGCCGGGCTTGACCTTCATGATGTCGAGCACCTTCTTGCCGGCGCCCGAGGTGGCGGTGACGATCATGTCCATCGCGGCGATGTGCGTATCGGCGCGGGCCGACAGCACCACCCGGGCGTCGGGCGTTTCGCGCAGGATGGACTCCTTCAGCGCCAGCAGCTTGGCGGTCTCGGGCGAGACCAGCGTCACCTGTTCGGCGGCCCGCACCAGCAGCCGCGCGCAGGCCGCGCCGATGGCGCCCGTGGCACCCACCACCATGGCCTGGAAAGCAACCCGTTCCTTGCCCTTGGGCGCCGGCAGCAGCCGCAGGCGCAACATGGCGTCGTGCGCCGCCCACAGTGCACCCGAAGCGCTGTAGCTGTTGCCGGTGGTGATGGGCAAGGGCGCACGCCGCGCCACCGTGACACCGGCGTCCCCCACCACCTTGGTGAAGGCGCCCAGACCCATGATCTGCGCCCCCAGCCGCTTGGCCATCCTGGCCGCATCGAGCAGGCGGCGGTAGGTGAACTCGGGGCTGTGGCTCATGATCTCGCGCGGCGTGCCGCCCACGGAGATCAGCCAACCCTCGGCTTCGACGCCGGTCGGCGACTTGATGCCCTCGACGCGCGAGTAGACGAAGGGCGGCGCATAGGCCATCACTTTTTCCAGCGAGTCCATCAGCAGCGGCGGCGACACGCGCGAAAGCACCTCCACCGGCTTGATGATCTTGAAGTACTCCTGCGACAGCGGGTGGATGACGAAGGCGAAGCGGTTCACGCGCTTGTAGCCGTTGGGGTAGAGCAGGCGCGGGCGCGTGCCCAGCGTGGTGACGGTCTCGAGGTAGTCGTCTTCCAGCATCTCGTCGGCGGCCCGGCCGGTGGCAGCCAGGATCATCGCGTCCAGCAGGTCGGGGCTCAGCACATGGCCGGCCAGCACCGGCGAGCTGTCCACCACCAGGTGCACGCCGCAGTCCTTGAAGCGCGCCAGGCGCGCATCGTTGACGGTGCTGGTGATGAGCGTCTTGCCGGCCAGCTCCTCGATGCCGAAACTATCGAGCTCGTGCACCGGCGCCACCACGACGGTGGCTTTTTGCAGCGCGCGACGCAACACGAACTGCGTCCACTGCTTGAGCAGCGCGCCGGGGACGACGCGCGGCGGCGCCCAGTCCGACACGTAATGCGCACCGCTGGCGTACAGCCCCAGTGCATCGAGCGAGGTCAACAGCTTCGGTAGGCCCAGTTGCAGCAGCGGGTCTGCAAACAGCAGGTTCTCGCTGTATTCGGCCATCGCCATCGCCAGCTTGTACTGGGCCAGGCCGGAAAAGAACAACACGTTGGCGTTGTCGAAGTAGTGGCCCAGTTCGCTCTGCGTGTGGCGCACCGCCCATTCC
>JBBQMM010000282.1:0-5911 GCA_038328935.1 Burkholderiales bacterium | reverse complement strand
TCTGCGGGCCTTCGTGCACGTTCAGGAAGTAGCCCACGCCGTGGCCGGTGCCGTGGCCGAAGTCGATGCCCTCCTGCCACAGCGGCGCGCGCGCCAGTGCGTCCAGCATGGGGCTGGCCGTGCCCACCGGAAAGCGTGCCCGCGACAGGTTCATCGTGCCCTTGAGCACCAGCGTGTAGTCGCGTTTCATGGCCGCGCTGAGCTTGCCGATGGGCCACACGCGCGTGATGTCGGTGGTGCCGCCCAGGTACTGGCCGCCGCTGTCGATCAGCAGCAGGCCGCTGCTGGCCGCAGCGCCCGGCCCCGCAATGACGGCAAACGACTCGGGCGTGGCGCGGTAGTGCGGTTGCGCGCCGTTGCCGTTGAAGCCGGCGATGGTGGAAAAGCTCAAGCCCACGAAACCAGGCCGTCGCGCGCGCGCCGCGCTCAGATGCTCGTCCACGGTCAGCTCGGTGATGGTTTCACCGGCGGCCAGCGCGGCTTCGAACCAGGCATAGAACTCGCACATCGCGGCGCCGTCTTCGGCCATCGCCTGGCGCACGTGCGCGGTCTCGAGGTCGTTCTTGCGACTCTTCAGCAGCGTGCTGGGGTTGATGGCTTCCACCACCGCGCAGGCCGCGCCGGTGCCGCTGCGCACGCCGAAGGTGACGCGCTTGGGGTCCACCAGCAGCACGTGGTCGGCTCCCAGGGTGGCCAGCGCGGCCCCGGCGCCGGCGTAGTCAGCCAGGTGGACACCATCGGCAGCCAGGCGCGCGGCCAGCGGCGCATCCACCTTGCCCGCACCCACGAACAACGTGGCGCCGCTCAAGTCCAGCAGCAGATGGGCCAGGAACACGGGGTTGTAGCTGACATCGCTGCCGCGCAGGTTGGTCAGCCAGGCGATGTCGTCCACGCTGCTCACCAGGTGGTGCGTGGCACCCTGGGCCGCCATGCCCTGGCGCACGGCAGCCAGGCGCTCGGCGCGGCTCTGCGTGGCGCAGGGCGCCAGGTGCTCGTACACCGGCTGTTGCGGCAGGCCAGGACGATCGGGCCAGACGCTGTTCAGCAGATCGCCTTCGGTGCGCAGCGCCACCCCTGCAGTCTGCAGCGCGGTGCGCAGCGCGTGCGCCTGGCCCAGGCCCAGCACGTCGCCGTCCACCGCCACGGTGGCGCCGCGTGGCGTATCGCGCGCCAGCCAGTCGATGTGCGTCGTGGCGGAGCCGGTGGCGATCTTTTCCAGCTCGATGCCGCTGTCGGTCAGTTCCCGTTCGGCCTGCACCCAATAGCGACTGTCGGCAAACAGCACTGCGCGGTCCACCGTCACCACCAGCGTGGCCATCGAGCCCGTGAAACCCGAAAGCCACTGCCGGCCCTGCCAGCGCTCGGGCAGGTATTCACTCAGGTGTGGGTCGGCCGAAGGCACCAGCAGCGCGTGCACCTGCTCGTGGGCCAGCGTTTCGCGCAGCTGGTTGATGCGCAGGCGGTAAGGAGAGGTGCGGGTGTCCATAGGGGGCTGGCGGCTGAAAGTGATCAGGGAATCGATTCTAGGAGTCGGGCCTGCCAGCGTACTTGTCAGCGCACATGCCTGCGAACAACCCAACGCGCCGTCAGCCGCCACGCAGGGGCTGCGGTACTCGGGCCGAAACCTCGACACAGGCATGGGTGGGTGCTGCCCTGCGGACGCTGACGGCGTCGGTATGCCGTCGAGATGGCGCCGAAAGGGGGCTCTTTACGGGCCGCTTGCCCACCCCTGCCCGGTGATGATGGAGGCCAAGCCATGCAAGCGCCCCCCTCCACCGTCATGACCTTGTCGCTGATCAGCAGCGGTGCTGCGCAGCGGCTGTTTGCGATGCTGGCTGCCGCTGCGGCGATGGTGGCCGTGCTGGAAGCCACCAGCGGCGTGTCGCGTCCCTTTGACAGCTGGGGCAGCCTCGTCATGGGCCTTGTCTTTTGCACGCTGGCGCTGGCGGTGCGCAGCGAGCGCCTGGGGGTCATCACCGCTCAACGGGTGGGGGTGTTTGCGCTCGCGCTGTACACGCTGAGCAGTCTGCAGCAGGCCTGGTTCGCTGGCGCAGGTGCACCCGTGGACCCTTATGTGGTGGCCAGCACGTCGGCGTGGCTGCTGTTGCTGAACGTGCTGTTTTTTCTGTGCCTGCCAAGGGCTTGGGCGGCAGCTGCGGCGATCGCCGTGGCCGGTGTGGCGGCCCTGTACCCCTGGTGGTCGACAGCGCCCGCCGAGCACGGCCTGCGTGTGCTGGCCCTCAACGTGCTGCTGGCACAAGGCGTGCTCTGTGCGGTGCTGCACGGCGTTGCAGCGCAGGTGCTGCGTCTGGCCAGCGTGGGGCGCCTGGCCGGTCTGGACGTGCAGGTGCAGCCGATACAAAGCGTCAACCAGCTGGTGTCGAGCCGCGAAGCCGCACTGCGCCGGCTGCTGCGCCAGTCGGAACAGGCGCACCGCACGGCGTCGCTGCGCGAGGCCGAGCTGCGCACCATGCTCGATGCCTTTCCCGGCGTGGTGTTGCGTATCGAAAGCAACGGCGTGCTGAGTTATTGCAACGAGCGCGCCGCAGCGCTGCTGGGCACCGCGTCGGCTGAGCTGGAAGGCCGCCATGCGTCCACGCTGCTCGGCGACGAGGGCTACGACCGCCACGGCACGCGCAACCTGCAGATCCAGGCCAGCGGCTTGCCGGTGAGCTTCGAGACCAGTTTCAGGCATCCCGACGGCAGCACGCGCGAGCTGCTGATGACGCAGTTCTGCGTCACTGCCGGCGCCTTGGAACGTAGCACCTCCTACCAGATCGGGGTCGACATCGGCGAGCGCAAGCGCGCTGAGGTCGCGCTCCAGCAGGCGAAGGCCGATGCTGAACGGGCGAACCGGGCGAAGAGCCGTTTCATGTCGAGCATGAGCCACGAACTGCGCACGCCTTTGAACGCCGTGCTCGGCCTGGCGCAGATGATGCGTGTGCAAGGCAGGCAGAGCGACGAGCAGCAGCAGCTGCATCTGCGCACGATTGCCGATGCCGGCAGGGACCTGCTGTCGCTGGTGGACGAGACGCTGGACCTGTCGCGCCTGGACGCGGGTGACATGCGCGTGTCGTGCCGGCCCGTCAATCTGGCCGAGATGGTGGCCGTGGTGCGCAGCAGCGTGGCCGCGATGGCCCAGGCGCAGGGCGTGACGCTGGCACCCGCCCCCAGCGCACGCGAGCTGTGGGTGCAGGCCGACCCGGTGCGCATGCGCCAGGTGCTGTTGAACCTGCTCAGCAACGCCATCAAGTACAACCGCCGTGGCGGCGGCGTGGCGGTGCGGCTGGTGCGCCGTGGCACCGACGCGCAACTGGTGGTGCAGGACACCGGCCTGGGCATGACGCCCGAGCAGCAGGCGCAACTGTTCCAGCCTTACAACCGCCTGGGTGCCGAACGCAGCGGCGTGCCCGGCACGGGCATCGGGCTGAGCATCGCCCATGGACTGGTGGCGCTGATGGGCGGCCGCGTGGACGTGCGCAGCCAGCCGGGTGTGGGCAGCGAGTTCATGGTCTGGCTGCCGCTGGTGGACGCACCCGCAGCACCTGCGTTGCTGCCGGCACCGACGGACTTTGGCGCGCTGGACGAAGAACCGGGGCTGCAGGGCTCGGTGCTGTACGTGGAAGACAACGAGGTTAACGTGCTGGTCTTCGAAGCCTGCCTGGCCCGCCGCCCCGGCGTGAAGCTGCACGTGGCCCGCAACGGTGCCGAGGCGCTGGCGCTGCTGGCGCGTGAACGCGTGGACCTGGTGGTGCTGGACCTGAACCTGCCGGATCAATCAGGCCTGGACCTGGCCGACGCGCTGCGCCAGCGCGACAGCACCGCCGAGGTGCCGCTGGTACTTCTGACGGCCGACGCCACCACGCAGACCGCACAGCGCGCGCATGCGCATGGCATACAGCGCGTGTGGCACAAACCGTTCGACGCGGCGCGGCTGTTGCGCGATGTGGATGAACTGCTGAAGGTGGCTGTAGCGGCGTGATGGCGCGCGGGTTGCAGACGAAGCTACGAGTGCCGGCATGACGCTGGCGTGACGCTCGCAAACCCTGATGCGATGCTTTGGTAGCCCGACGCGTGGTGGCTGCTTGAGATACTGGAGCCATGACCCTGCCCCCTGAAGTGCCGACGGCCGCACCGTCCACGGTGCCGTCCACGATCCCAGCCACGGCCCCAGTCGCGCTCCCTATCGCGCTACCAGTCGCGGTCCCAAGCCCGCTCCCAGTCGCGCTCCCAGTCGCACTACCAGTCGCACTACCAGTCGCACTACCAGTCGCGCTCTCAGTCGCGCTCTCAGCCGCGCCCGCAGCCACGCTCCTGTCCACGCCCCCAGCCGCCGCCGTCACCGCTCAGCCCGCGGCAGCGGCCAACCTGCAGGTGCAGTGGCTGACACTGCAGGTGGCCACCTGCAACCTGCTGAACCTGGCTGCGCCTGGCCACGTCTACTACCCCAACCAGGACCCCTACGATGCCACCGAAGCCGAGCGCAAGACGGCCTGGCTGGCGGCGCAGATCGGCCGCCTGAACGCCGATGTGCTGGGCGTGCAGGAGGTGTGGGACGAATCGGCGCTGCGCGCGGCCGCGCATCGCAGTGGCCTGCGCTACACGACGGTGCTGGCGCCAGGTGCTGAAGCGGGCGCCAGCGGCACGCCGCGCGTGGGCCTGGTGACGCGGCTGCCGCTGCTGGAATTGGAGTCCACCACTGCGTTCGAACCCGCCGACCACGTGCTGGTGCCCGAGCTGGGCTTGCAGACCCGCTTCGAGCGCCCGGTGCTGCGCGCGCGTCTGCAAACCAAGCATGGGCAGACGTTGCAGGTGCTGGTGGTGCACCTGAAGAGCAAACGCCCCAAGTTCCTGCAAGACGCGCAAGGCGCGCTGATCGAAAACCGCGACGACCCGGCCGTGGTAGTGCGTGCCACGCTGCGCTCGCTGTTGATGCGCGCCGCCGAGGCCTGCGCGCTGCGCCGCCTGGTGGTGGACATCACGCAGCGCACGCGTGAGCCGCTGCTGCTGCTGGGCGACATGAACGACGGCCCTCATGCGGTGACGAGCCAGATGATCGCGGCCAACCAGGCCGTCAGCTACGACAAGGGCACGCGCGACACTGCGCTGTTCCACGCCTGGGACGTGCAGACCGACCCGGCGCTGAAGCGCGATGTGGCCTATTCCCACGTGCACCAGGGCTGGCCCGAGCTGCTGGACCAGATCTGGGTCAGCGAGGAGTTCGTGGCCACGTCGCAGCGCGCCATCGGCGACGTGCGCCGGGTCGACGTTTTCAACGACCACCTGCAAGAGAGCCGCGAGCGCTGGCGCAGCGATCACGGCTTTGTGCGGGCCTTGTTGCGGCTGCGCAGCGCTTCCTGACCGCCCGGGCTGCCCGTCCTGCAGCGGGACTGCGCTGGCTTCTCACCTTCTGCACGGAGACCATCGATGAAGCCAGACCCCCAGCCGCTGCCGCTGCAGGGCATCCGTGTGGTCGAGTTCACGCACATGGTGATGGGCCCCACCTGCGGCGTGATCCTGGCCGACCTGGGCGCCGAGGTGATCAAGGTGGAGCCGCTGACGGGCGACAACACGCGCCGGTTGCTGGGAAGTGGCGCCGGCTTCTTTGCGCAGTTCAACCGCAACAAACAGAGTCTGGCGGTGGACGTGAAAAGCCCGCGCGGGCTGGAGATCGTGCTGCGGCTGGTGGCTGGCGCCGATGTCTTCAGCGAGAACTTCAAGACCGGCACGATGGAGCGGCTGGGCCTGGGCGAAACGGCACTGCGCACGCTGAACCCGCGCCTGGTGCATGTGTCGCACAAAGGCTTCCTGCCCGGCCCCTACGACCAGCGCACGGCGCTGGACGAAGTGGTTCAGATGATGGCCGGCCTGGCCTACATGACCGGGCCCGAAGGCCGGCCGTTGCGTGCCG